>NZ_PSUU01000027.1:0-53197 GCF_002932015.1 Rathayibacter sp. AY1H3 | reverse complement strand
CCAGCAAGCTGGGCTTCATCGTTCGACTTGCATGTGTTAAGCACGCCGCCAGCGTTCGTCCTGAGCCAGGATCAAACTCTCCGTAAAAAAATTACGACCCCCAACCCCGAAGAGAAGGAGAGTCAAGTTTGACCTCTAGCAAATAAGACATCTCTCCGACCCGAAAGCCGGAAGCTGACATCAATTTCCAAAGGAATCCCAACCCGATCCGAAGATCAAGGCCGGGGTATAAAATTGGCATTGAACATAGTGCACGCTGTTGAGTTCTCAAGAATCGGACACATCCCGCCTCCACACCAGAACGGTGCTTCACAACGAAAGTGATCGAAGATCATGTTGCTTGCGTCATACGCGTCTTCTCGGTAGACTAGGAGAAGTTTCTTTCTCCCTGTCGCCGTGGCAACTTGTATAACTTAGCACATCCGCAGGCCGTGTCAAATCCGGCTTCTTCGCGATGCCGTCACGCTCATAGGCGCTCCGACGTTGCTCGGTTCAGGACCTGAGTCCTGCGCCGGGCGGCGAAGTTGCTGGATCCGAGGAATCCTGCGAAGGCTTTACATCCGTGCGGCAGACCTGCTCCGAAAAGCTGTCTTGCCGAGTGGATGGTCCCGATTGAGGCCGGGACGTAGGAGCTGCTGCTCTTTCCGTTTCCCTGCGGCCTTTGTGGCGACTCGGAATAAGTTACGCAGCGATCGCGGTGCTGTCAAACGACGGGCCGAAATCGCACATCCCGGGCGTGTCGGGATCAGGGGTCCTCCCCGTCGGCGCCCGGTTCCGCGGGCGGATCCGGGGTCCGAGCCGGCTGCATCGGACCGAGGCGGGCACCCGCGCGCGCGGGATCCGACTCCACCGAGTGGAAGGACCCTCCCCGGTAACGACGAGGAGCGCGCGACCCGGATCGCTCCGGTACCGCGCGCTCCTCGAGGGGATGCCGGGACTACGCCCCGATGCCGACCGCCTCGGGGGAGACGTCCGCACCGGGAGCCGAGGGCTCGAGCGCCTCGGCGACGCGCTGCGAGAGCGACGAGTCGACGTTCGCCCAGTACTGGAGCACGCGCTGCCGCAGCTCCGGACGGGTGACCTTCGACACATGGCCGGCGATGTTCGCGACCAGGCGGGCGCGCGCGTCGTCGTCGAGGACCTCGCGGTAGAGCGTCCCCGCCTGACCGAAGTCGTCGTCCTCCGGGTGGAGGGTCGCCGCGGCGCGCGTCAGCTCGCCGTCGGTCTCCCAGCCGGCCGACTCCGCCGCCCGGGCGGGATCGGCGTGGGCGCCGCCCATCGTGTTCGGCGCGTAGACGGGCTCCTCGGACTTCTGGAAGTCGAACCGCATGGGGCCGTCCTTCGAGTACGAGTGCACGGGCGACTTCGGCGCGTTCACCGGCAGCTGCGCGTGGTTGGTCCCCACGCGGTAGCGGTGCGCGTCGGCGTAGCTGAAGATGCGCGCGAGGAGCATCTTGTCGGGGCTGGCCGCGATCCCGGGCACGAAGTTCGAGGGGGCGAACGCCGCCTGCTCGATCTGCGCGAAGTAGTTCTCGGGGTTCCTGTCGAGCGTCATGGTGCCGACCTGGATCAGCGGGTAGTCCGAGTGGGGCCAGACCTTGGTGAGGTCGAACGGGTTGAACCGGTAGCTCTTCGCGTCCTCGTACGGCATGACCTGCACGGACAGCGTCCACGAGGGGAAGTCGCCGCGGTCGATGGCGGAGGACAGGTCGCGGATGTGGAAGTCCGCGTCCTCCCCGGCGATCTGGTCGGCCTGCTCCTGGCTCAGGATCTCGACGCCCTGGTCGGTCTTGAAGTGGTACTTGACCCAGAAGCGCTCGCCGGCGGCGTTGATCCACTGGTAGGTGTGCGAGCCGAAGCCGTCCATGTGCCGCCACGAGGAGGGGAGGCCGCGGTCGCCCATGAGCCATGTGACTTGGTGGGCCGACTCGGGCGAGAGGGTCCAGAAGTCCCACTGCATGTCGTGGTCGCGCAGGTGGCTGCCGGGCAGGCGCTTCTGCGAGCGGATGAAGTCGGGGAACTTGATGCCGTCGCGGATGAAGAAGACGGGGGTGTTGTTGCCGACGAGGTCGTAGTTGCCCTCGCTCGTGTAGAACTTCAGCGCGAAGCCGCGGGGGTCGCGCCAGGTGTCGGGCGAGCCCTGCTCGCCGGCGACAGTGGAGAACCGCGCGAGCATCTCGGTCTCGACTCCGGGCTGGAAGAGCGCGGCACGCGTGTAGGCGCTGACATCGGCGGTGGTGGTGAAATGTCCGAAGGCTCCGCCGCCCTTGGCGTGGACGACCCGCTCCGGGATGCGCTCACGGTTGAACTGGGCCAGCTTCTCGACGAGGTAGTGGTCGTGGAGCGCGAGGGGTCCGTCGGCTCCGACGCTCAGCGAGTGGTCGTCACTCGCGACCGGTGCTCCGGAGTTCGTGGTGGTGAATCGTTCCTCGGTCATGTTCCTCCTGTCGGCGAGGGGCACGGGGCCCGCCGCTGCGGTGTAGCGGATGTCGGTCAGTGGGCCAGGGCCAGGCAGTCGGGGCAGGTGCCCCAGAACGTGACGTCGGCGGTGTCGACGGCGAAGCCGCTCGCGGTCTGCGGATGCAGGCACGGCGCCTCCCCGACGACGCAGTCGACGTCGGCCACGGCCCCGCAGCGCCGGCACACCACGTGGTGGTGGTTGTCGCCGACCCGCAGCTCGAACCGGCGGGGATGGCCCTCCGGCTCGATGCGGCGGACGATCCCGGCGTCGGTGAACGCCGAGAGCACTCCGTAGACGGCCTGGGCCGAAGCCTCGGGGAGGCCCTCGCGCACTCGGGCCAGGACCGCGTCGACCCCGGAGTGCGGGTGCTCCTCGAGAGCGAGGAGCACCGCGCGCCGGGTGGCGGTGACCTTGAGCCCGGAGGCTCGGAGCCGCTCGTCCACTGTCGTCATGCCGAGGACACTACCCGAGTTGTCTTGAGCGGATCAAAACAACGGGCGGCGTGGCGCGCTCGCCCGGGTGAACGGCCGGGAACGCTCCGGCGGCCACGCGGAGGCTCCGATCAGGCGACCGGACCCTCGACCAGCACGACCTGGGCGGAGCGGGCGGCGCCCGCGGAGTCGGTCCACGAGATCGTCACCGACTCCCCGGGCTCGCGCTGCGCGAGCGAGGCGGACAGCTGATCGGCCGAGGCGACGGCGACCCCGTCGACCGCGGTGACGACGTCCCCCGCCTCGAGGCCCGCCTGCGCGGCCGGCCCGCCCTCGACGACTCCGCCGATCACGGCGCCGGACGCGGTGGTCGCGAGCGCGCGCGAAGTCGGAGACGCGGTGCCGGAGGAGAGGGAGACGCCGAGGAAGGCCGGATAGCCGATCTCGACGGTGGCCGTGTCGGCGCCCGCCTCGATGGTGGCCACGATGTCCAGGGCCTTCGAGATCGGGATCGCGAAGCCGGTGATGTCGGCCGTTCCGCTGGAGGCGGCGGTGTCCATCCCCACGACGCGGCCGGCGGATTCGACGAGCGGGCCGCCGGAGTCGCCGGAGACGATGTCTGCGTCCGTCTGGATCAGCCCGGTCAGCGTCTCGGCGGAGATCCCCGACTCGGAGCGGGTGGTGATCTGCTGATCGAGACCGGTGACCGTGCCGGTGGCGGCGACCAGGTCGCCCGTCCCTCCCGCGTTGCCGACGGCGGTCACGGTGTCGCCCACAGCGACCCCGTCCGTGTCGAGCGAGGCGGGGGTGAGGCCGGAGGCGTCCTCCAGCTGCAGGACGGCGACGTCGTTCGTCGCGTCGGTGCCGACGACGCGGGCGGTGTAGCTGCGGCCCGTCGACTCCACCGTGACCGAGATCGCGGTGGCGCCCTCGACGACGTGGTTGTTGGTGAGGATCATGCCGTCGGAGGTGAGGATCATGCCGGTGCCGGCCGAGCGGGCGCCCTGGTAGGTGAGCTCGGAGGTGATCGTGACCACGCCGGCGGTCTGCGCGGTGCTCGCGGCCACGGCGTCGGTCGCGCCGGTGGCCGGCTCGGAGGCGGAGGAGCCGCCCTGCATCGACCCGTACGCGGAGGAGCCACCCTGCGTCGATCCGCCCTGCGTCGATCCGCCCCAGGAGGGGACGATCACGTACCCGCCGCCGAAGGATCCCCGCGAGCCGCCGGGGTAGACGATCGTGGCGGCGCCGGCCGAGGCGGAGGAGGCCGCCTCGGTGCGGCCGGCGGTGGCGACTCCGCCTGCTGTCACTCCGATCAGCACGGCGAGGCCGAGGCCGCCGGCGATCAGCGCCCGACGACGACGACGACGGTCGTCCGCGCGCAGCGCGCGCACCTCGTCGGCGCCCGTCGCCTCGGTGATGGCGGGCTGGTCGGTGAGCTCTCGCTCGTCGGATTCGTGTCGCTCGTTCATGGTGTCGTCCTCGTGCCGGGGCCGCCCCTGACGGCGACCGGTTCCCATTCCACGCCCGGCCTCCCCGCGCCGCCTGGACGATGCTTATGCGGTTCCTATGAGCGCTCGCCCCTCTGAATGGTTGTAGCTTCAACCAAAAGCGGGTAGCGTCTCCGCCGTGACCACCTCCTCCCCCGACCTGCTCGCTCCCGACACCGCGATGGGCGCGGTGACCCTCCGCGTCGCCGACCTCGACGGGATGATCGCCTACTACCGCGACGCCGTGACGCTCGAGCTGCTCTCGCACGACGGACCGGTCGCGGTGCTCGGCCGCGGCGGAGTGCCGGCCGTGATCCTCCAGCACGCGCCCGAGCTGGTGCACGCCTCGCCGCGCAGCGCCGGCCTCTTCCACACGGCGATCCTCTTCGAATCGGAGGCGGCGCTCGCCGCGGCCGTGTACAGCGTCGCGACCCGGCACCCCGGCTCCTTCACCGGCAGCTCCGACCACCTGGTCAGCAAGGCCTTCTACTTCGACGACCCCGAGCACAACGGCGTCGAGCTCTACTGGGACCGCGACCGCACGCAGTGGTCGTGGACGCACGGGCGGATCGAGATGAGCACGCTCTTCCTCGACCCGAACGCGTTCCTGCAGGAGCACCTCACCGAGGAGTCGATCGCGCAGCCGCGCCTCGGCGGCGCCTCCGTCGGCCACGTGCACCTGAGCGTGGGCGACGTCGCCACCGCGAAGGAGTTCTACGTCGACCGGCTCGGCTTCGAGACGACGATCGCGTACGGCGGGCAGGCGCTCTTCGTCTCGGCGGGCGGCTACCACCACCACATGGCGATGAACACCTGGAACTCGGCGGGCGCCGGACGCCGGCAGCAGGCCCTCGGCCTCGGACAGGTCGAGATCGTGGTGCCCGGCGCCGACGACCTCGGCGCGCTCGGCGAGCGGCTGGCCCGCTCCGGAGTCGCCACCCGCGACGACGGCCGCACCCTCGCCTTCGAGGACCCCTGGGCGAACGCGATCCGCGTCACGACCTCCTGAGCGCCGCCGACCGCGGGGACCCCCGCGGGTACGATGGTCGCGCGGAAGACCGCACTCCCCCGAGACTCCGGAGAACACGGTGCCCACGATCGTCGTTGAAGTCATGCCCAAGGCCGAGCTGCTCGACCCGCAGGGGAAGGCCGTCGCCGGCGCGCTCGCGCGGCTGGGCCACTCCGCCCTCCACGGCGTGCGGGTGGGCAAGCGCTTCGAGATCACCGTCGACGAGGTGACCGACGAGGTGCGCGCCTCGGTGCAGCGCATCGCCGACGAGATGCTCTCGAACTCGGTGATCGAGGACGTCGTCGGGATCCACTACCCGGCGGAGGCCGCCCGATGAGGATCGGCGTCATCACCTTCCCCGGCTCGCTCGACGACCGCGACGCCCAGCGCGCCGTCCGGTTCGCGGGTGCGGAGCCGGTCGCGCTGTGGCACGGCGACCACGACCTCGACGGCGTCGACGCGATCGTCCTGCCGGGGGGCTTCTCCTACGGCGACTACCTGCGCTGCGGCGCCATCGCCTCCCACTCCCCGATCATGCGCGAGGTCGTCGACGCGGCGAACGCCGGGACCCCGGTCCTCGGCATCTGCAACGGCTTCCAGATGCTCACCGAGGCGCACCTGCTGCCCGGCGGCCTGATCGCGAACGACATCGGATCCTTCGTCTGCCGCGACCAGCGCCTGATGGTCGCGAGCACCGAGACCGCCTGGACGAACGGCTTCGAGCCCGGCCAGGAGATCACGATCCCGCTGAAGAACGGCGAGGGCGGCTACATCGCCTCGGCCGACACGCTGCTCGAGCTCGAGGCGGAGGGACGCGTCGTCGTCCGCTACCTCGGCCACAACCCGAACGGCTCGATGAACGACATCGCCGGCATCAGCAACCGCCGCGGCAACGTGGTGGGGCTCATGCCGCACCCGGAGCACGCCGTCGAGGAGGGCTTCGGGCCCGACACGGCCGCCGCGATGCGCTCGGGTGTGGACGGGCTGACGTTCTTCACGTCGGCGCTGCGCTCGCTGCTCGCCTCCGCCTGACGCATCCGATCCGGCCGGCTCCGCCCGCCCGCGACGCACGAGACCCCCGGTTCCGGCCGGGGGTCTCGTGCGTGATGGGCGATGTTCGCGGCGCCGCTCAGGGCCCGGTCAGGACCTCGGGCTCGGGGGTCATCGAGATGGTGGGGATCGAGGCGGTGATCACGGTGCCGTCGGAGCGGCGGGTGCCCTCGATGTCGGACGTGGTCGGCGCGCCGTGCAGGCGGCGGCCCTGGTGGGTGAGCGGGACGCGCACGGGGCTGCCGGCGGCGACGTGCACGCGCTCGTCGCGGACGGTGATCGCGGCGGAGTCGCCGGTCTCGACCGTCAGCAGGACCTCGGTCTGCGTCACCTCGACGCGCACGCGCGTGCCGTGGAGGGTGATGCGGAAGGCGAGGCGGTCCCAGTCGTCGGGAAGGCGCGGATCGAGCGTGATCCGGCCGCCGTGGTCGCGCATCCCGCCGAAGCCGTAGACGAGGGCGCTCCAGACGCCGCCCGTCGAGGCGACGTGGATGCCGTCCGCGGTGTTGCGGTGCAGGTCGGCGAGGTCGACGAACAGCGCCGACAGGAAGTAGTGGCGGGCCAGGTCGCTGTAGCCGACCTCGGCGGCGATGATCGACTGCACGACGGCCGAGAGGGTCGAGTCGCCGGTGGTCAGCGCGTCGTAGTACTCGAAGTCGGCACGCTTCTGCTCGGCGGTGAACTCGTTGCCCTGCAGCAGCAGCGCGAGCACGACGTCGGCCTGCTTGAGCACCTGGAAGCGGTAGATCACCAGCGGGTGGAAGTGCAGCAGCAGCGGGCGCTTGCTCGCGGGGGTGTTCTCGAGGTCCCACAGCTCCTTCTCGAGGAAGGCCGCGTCCTGCGGGTGGATGCCCGCCCGCGCGTCGAAGGGGATGTGCATCTTCTCGGCGGCGCGCGCCCACTCGAGCACCTCGCCCTCGTCGAGAGCGAGGCGGTCGGCCATCCGCTCGTACGCGGCGGGCTCGACGGCCTTCAGCAGCTCGACGGCGCGGGCGGCCGAGCGGAGGTTCGCCCGGGCCATGACGTTCGTGTACAGGTTGTCGTTGACGACGGTCGTGTACTCGTCCGGCCCCGTCACTCCGTGGATGTGGAAGTGATCGTCGCCGTTGCTGCGCCAGAAGCCCAGATCGGCCCACATCCGCGCGGTCTCGACGAGGATGTCGATCGCTCCGCGGGCGAGGAAGTCGTCGTCGCCCGTGGCACCCACGTACTGCATGAGCGCGTAGGAGATGTCGGCGTCGATGTGGTACTGAGCGGTGCCGGCGGCGTAGTACGCCGACGACTCCTGACCGTTGATGGTGCGCCAGGGGAAGAGCGCGCCGCGCTGGTTGAGCTCGGAGGCGCGCGCCCGGGCGGCCTCGAGCATGTTCTGCCGGAAGCGCAGGGCGTTCCGGGCGACGAGGGGCGCCGTGTAGCTGAGGAACGGGAGGACGTAGACCTCGGTGTCCCAGAAGTAGTGGCCGCCGTAGCCGGAGCCCGAGACGCCCTTGGCCGCGACTCCGCCGCCGTCGGTGCGGGCGGTGGACTGGGCGAGCTGGAAGAGGTTCCAGCGGGTGGCCTGCTGGATCGCGGGCTGGCCGTCCAGCTGCACGTCGGAGCGGGTCCAGAAGTCGTCCAGCCACTCGCGCTGCTTGACGAACTGCTCCTCGACCGGCGTCTCGCGGGCGCGGTCGAGCGTGCGGTCGCAGCGGTCGGCGAGCTCGCGCACGGGCACGCCGCGGGAGGTGTGGTAGGTCAGCGTCTTGACCAGGCGGACCGGCCGGCCGGCCTTGGCCTTCACGCGGTAGACGTGCTTGGCGAGGTCGTCGTCGATCTGGGAGGTCTGGTCCCACTCGTTCTCGGTCTCGAGCTGGTGCTCGGCGCCGCAGGCGACGGTCATCTGGGAGTTGGTGGTCCGGTAGCCGAGGAGGTAGCGGGTGCCGCTGACGCGCTTGAGGCGCGGCTGGAGCACGCGGTCCTCGAACGACTCCGCCTTGCGCGGGTCGAAGCCGGCCCCCTCGCTGCCGGAGGGGGCGTGGTACTCGTCGACGCCGTCCTGGCGGTTGAGGATCTGGCTCGAGATCAGCACGGACGCGTCGTGGTCGAGCATCTCGACCTCGTAGTCGAGGATCGCGAGGTGCCGGTCGGTGAACGAGACCAGGCGGCGCGAGCGGATCAGGACGCGCTTGCCGGAGGGGGTGCGCCACTCCAGCTCGCGGGTGAGCACGCCGTTCGCGAAGTCGAGGCGGCGCGAGTAGGCGAGGACGTCGGCCTCGCTCAGCACGAAGGGCTCGTCGTCGACGTAGAGGCGGATGATCTTGGCGTCCGGCACGTTGACGATGGTCTGGCCGACGCGGGCGAAGCCGAACGCCTCCTCCGCGTGGCGGATGGGCCAGGTCTCGTGGAACCCGTTGATGAAGGTGCCGTAGGCGTAGCCGTCGCGCCCCTCCTCCACGTTGCCGCGGAGGCCGAGGTAGCCGTTGCCGGTGGCGAAGAGCGTCTCGGTGCGGCCCTGCAGCTCGGAGGCGAACTCGGTCTCGACGAGGGCCCACTCGTCGATCGGGAAGCGGTTCCGGTCGAGCGGGTCGGAGGTGATGGGGTTCATGCGGCGTCCTCGGGGGCGGGAGCGGTGGGGAGGAAGGGGAGCAGCTCGGCCAGGTCGTCCACGACCAGGTCGGCGCCGTGCTCGAGCAGGGTGTCGGCCCCGACTCCGCGGTCGACGCCGACGACGAGGCCGAAGCCTCCCGCGCGGCCTGCCGCGACTCCGGAGTGCGCGTCCTCGAGGACGGCGCACTCGGCGGCCGGGAGGCCGAGGAGCTCGGCCGCGTAGAGGTAGGTGTCGGGCGCGGGCTTGCCGGCGATCGAGCGCTCGGCGGCGAGGAGCCCGTCCACGACGACCTCGAAGCGGTCGCGGAGGCCGGCCGCCTCGAGCACCGGCACGCCGTTGCGGGAGGAGGTGACGACGGCGACCTGCACGCCCGCGGCGATCGCGGCGTCGACGAAGCGGAGCGAGCCCGGGTAGGGAGCGACGCCGGTCTCGGCGAGGGTGCGGTTGAAGGCGTCGTTCTTGCGGTTGCCGAGCCCGCAGACGGTCTCGAGCGACGGGTCGTCCTCGGGCGCGCCCTCGGGGAGGGTGATGCCGCGCGAGGCGAGGAGCGCCCGGACGCCGTCGTACCGCGGGCGTCCGTCGATGTACCGGAAGTAGTCGGCGTCGGTGTAGCCCTCGGCGATCCCGCGCGAGGAGAGGTACTCCGTGAACAGCCGCGACCAGGCCTGCATGTGGATGTCGGCGGTCGGCGTGAGCACGCCGTCGAGGTCGAACAGGAGCGCGCGGACGCCGCGGAGGGCGGAGGCGTCGGGGCGCGTCGGGGATGCAGTCACGGCGGGGAGGACCTCTGATCGGGGGCAGGCGTTCGGCGGTTCCGCCGATGACGGTCGTCCGCCGCGGACTGCAGGTATCGTATACGCCCCCCGGCCGCCGTGTGGAACCGTTTACACGTCCGTCATCTGCGCGCCGCCGGGGGCGTCGATCCGCTCGGGGGCGAGGCGGTGCCGCCCGAGGGGGAGCATCAGCGGAGTGCCCGAGGTCGGGTCGGTGATGATGCGGCTGTCGAGGCCGAACACGGCGAGCACCGTCTCCTCGGTGAGCACCGCGGCCGGGGTGCCGGAGGCGTGCACCGCGCCGTGCGCGATCGCCACGAGGTGGTCGGCGTAGCGGGCGGCCATGTTGAGGTCGTGCAGCACCATCACCACCGTCGTCCCGCGGGTGCGGTTGAGGTCGACGAGCAGGTCGAGCACCTCGATCTGGTGGCTGACGTCGAGGAAGGTGGTCGGCTCGTCCAGCAGCAGCACGTCGGTCTCCTGCGCGAGGGCCATCGCGATCCAGACGCGCTGGCGCTGCCCGCCGCTGAGCTCGTCGACGGAGCGGTCGGCCAGGGCGGCGGTGTCGGTCGCGTCGAGCGCGGTCGCGACGGCCTCGTCGTCGTGGGCGCTCCAACGGCTCAGCATCCCCTGGTGCGGATGGCGGCCGCGGCCGACGAGATCCGCGACGGTGATGCCCTCCGGGGCGATCGGCGACTGCGGGAGGAGGCCGAGCGTGCGGGCGAGCTGCTTCGCCGGCGTCCGGTGCACGGCCCTGCCGTCGAGCAGCACGGCGCCGGAGCGGGGCGCGAGCAGGCGCGACATCGAGCGCAGGAGCGTCGACTTGCCGCAGGCGTTCGCTCCGACGATCGCGGTGATGCGGCCGGGCGGGACGACGAGGTCGAGGCCGTCGACGACCGTCCGGTCGCCGTAGCCGAGGGTGACCCCCTCGGCCGTCAGGGTGTGCGCGGTGGTCACAGTGAGCCTCCCGCTCTGTTGCTGCGGACGATGAGGTAGACGAGGTACGGCGCCCCGAGGACGCCGGTGACCACTCCGACCGGGTAGCGCAGGCCCAGCCCGAACTGCCCGACGAAGTCGGCGACGAGCACGAGCAGCGCGCCGACGAGGGCCGAGGGGATGAGGAGCGACGCGCCGGGCCCGATCAGGCGGGCGGCGATCGGGCCGGAGAGGAAGGCCACGAACGCGATCGGGCCGGCGGCGGCGGTCGCGAAGGCGATCAGCCCGACCGCCGCGACGATCACGACGAGGCGGGTGGCGTTCACGCGGATGCCGAGCGCGGAGGCGGTGTCGTCGCCGAGCTGCGTGGCGGAGAGGTCGCGCGAGCGCGAGAGCAGGACGGGGGTGAGGACGACGACCGCGGCGAGGACCGGCACGACCTCGCTCCAGCTCGCGCCGTTGAGGCTCCCGGTGAGCCAGCGGGACGCCTCCTGCAGGTCCCACGCGGCGGCCTGCGAGAGCACGTAGGCGGTGAGGGAGTCGAGCATCGCGGCGACCCCGATGCCGATCAGGATCAGCCGGGTGCCGGCGACTCCGCTGCGGTAGGACAGGGCGTAGACGAGCAGGGCGACCACGAGTCCCGCGACGATCGCGAGGGCCGAGACCTGCGCCGCCCCGAGCGAGAGCGTCACGATCGCGAAGGCCGCGGCGGCGCTCGCCCCGGCGCTGATCCCGATGATGTCGGGGCTGGCGAGCGGGTTGCGGAGCATGGTCTGGAAGCTCACTCCGCCGAGCCCGAAGCACAGGCCCACCAGCAGGGCGAGGACGGCGCGCGGGAGGCGGAGGCGCCCGACGGTGAAGCTCGCCCCGGGGACCTGCTCGCCGAGGATCACGCGCAGCACCTCGTCGGGCGAGTAGACGGTCTGGCCGACCAGCAGGGAGACGGCGAGGACGGCCGCGATCAGGACAGCGAGCACGGCGACGACGATCCGGCGGCGGGCCCCGCGGCGGCGGCGGCCGGCCGCGACGGCGCGGGCGGTGGCGGAGGGCGCCTCGAGCAGCGCGGTCACAGCTCGCGCACCTTCTGGCGGCGGACGATCGCGATGAACACCGGGGCGCCGACCAGCGCGGTGACGATGCCCACATCGATCTCGCTCGGGCGCGCGACGACGCGGCCGACGATGTCGGCGGCGATCAGGAGCACGGCGCCGGTCACCGCCGAGAACGGCAGCAGCCAGCGGTGGTCCACGCCGACGAGGAGGCGGCAGGCGTGCGGGACGACCAGGCCGACGAAGCCGATGGGCCCGGTGACCGCGGTCGTCGCTCCGCAGAGCACGACCGCGCCCAGGGCGGCCCCGCCGCGCGCGAGGGCGACCCGCTCCCCCAGGCCCGCGGCGAGCTCGTCGCCGAGGGCGAGGGTGTTGAGGCTCTTGGCCGAGAGAACGCAGAGGACGAGGCCGGCCAGGAGGAAGGGGAGCACCTGCGCGATGCTCGCGGACGTCGCGCCGCCCACTCCGCCGATCTGCCAGGAGCGGATGCCGCCCGCGATGTCGGCGCGCGGCAGGACGATCGCGCTGATCACCGAGACGAGCGCGGCCGAGGTGGCGGCGCCGGCCAGGGCGAGCTTGAGCGGAGTCGCGCCGCCGCGCCCGAGCGAACCGACCGTGTAGACGAAGACCGCGGCGACCGCGGCCCCGCCGATCGCGACCCAGACGTAGGCGGCGGAGCTCGTCAGCCCGAAGAAGACGATGCCCGTCACGACCGCGAGCGAGGCTCCGGTGTTCACCCCGAGGATGCCGGGGTCGGCCAGCGGATTGCGGGTCACCCCCTGCATCAGCACGCCGGCGACGCCGAGGGCCGCGCCCGCGATCGCGGCGAGCACGGTGCGCGGGATGCGCTTGGCGACCGCGGCCTGCGCGAATCCGTCCGTGGACCCGCCGAACGCGGCGACCACGTCGCTCCACGCCACCTCCCGCGACCCCACCAGCACCGAGACCACGGCGGCGGCGAGCAGCACGGCCACGGCCGCGACCAGCCAGAGGGCGCGCAGCCGCCTCGGGCGGCGCACGGCGGCGACGCCCGAGGCGGCGGGAGGAGCGGCGAGGGTCACGCGGGTCGGATCCCGGCTCAGGCGGCCGGAGTGCTCTGCGCGGCCTTGGCGGCGGCCTCGTCGAGCAGGTCCAGGTAGTCGTCGAGGACCCACGAGATCGAGAGCGGCGTCGGGTTGGCGGCGGTGCCGAGCGGGGTGGAGGGCAGGCGCACGATGGCGTCGTCGGCGACCGCGGGGATCTGCGAGAGCAGCGGGTCGGCCTTGAGGGTGCTCACGAGCTCGTCGTCGCCGTAGGTGACGATCACGTCGACGTCGCTGAACGCGTCGGCCTGCTCGGCGCTCTGCGTGAGCGAGAACTTGTCGGTCGCGGCGGAGGCGGTGGCGATGCTGCCCGGGGTGGCCATGCCGAGGTCCTCGAAGAACGCGGGGCGGGTGTCGTGCGAGGTGTAGAAGCTGACCTGGCTGAGGTCCGTCGGGTCGACGTGGGTGAGGAACATCGCCGAGGTGCCGGCCAGCTGCGGGTGCGCGGCGACCTTCTCCTCGATCTCGCCCTCGAGCTCGGTGATCAGGGCGGCGCCCTCGTCGGCCCTGCCCATCGCCTCGCTGTTCAGCGTGATCATGTCGCGCCAGGAGGTGCCCCAGGCGGTCTCGGGGTAGGCGACGACGGGGGCGATCTCGCTCAGGGTGTCGTAGTCCTCCTGCGTGAGGCCGGAGTAGGCGGCGAGGATGACGTCCGGGTCGGTGTCCGAGACGGCCTCGAAGTCGATGCCGTCGGTCTCATCGAAGAGGACGGGGGTCTCGGCGCCGAGCTCGTCGAGCTTCTCGCTCACCCAGGGGAGGAGTCCGTCGCCGTCGTCGTCGCCGAAGTTGGCGGCGGCCATGCCCACGGGGACCACGCCCAGCGCGAGCGGGACCTCGTGGTTGGCCCAGTTGACCGTCGCCACGCGCTCGGGCGCCGACTCGATGGTGGTGGTGCCGAGAGCGTGCTCGATCGTGATCGGCGTGAAGCCGCTGTCGGCGGCGGCGTCGTCTCCGGCGGCCGAGCCGCTGCAGCCGGCGAGGCCGATCGTCAGCGCGGTGGCGGCGAGCAGGGCGAGGGGCGTGGTGGCGCGGGGCATGGGTCCCTTTCGAGAGGCTGTGCGGGAGGCGGCGCAGGGTCCGAGTGGACCGCCACTAAGGACAGCCTAACCAAAGAATGTGCGTGCTCTCAGCCCCGATTCCTCGCCTCCCGAGGTCGGAGGCGCCCCGAGGTGCCGCTCGCCGAGCCCGGAGACGGCCCTGCCACGGCCGCGGACGTCAGGCCGTCGCGAGCCTCTCGACGGTGCGCAGGTTCCGGGTCGTGGTGCTCGAGCGGTAGGCGGAGCGGGCGAGGATCCGCGCGACCGGAGTGTCCGTCGAGGAGCCGCGCGGGCAGCGCCAGTAGAGGACACCGGCACCCCGGGCGACGAGCTCGACCGCCGGATCCGGCTCGCCGATCGCGGCCTGCGCGGCGTCGAGCGCCTCCTCGTCCGAGCCGAAGACGACGTACGGATGCGCCTCCTCGTCGATCCGCGGGAACGGGTAGGCGGTGAGCACCGCGGCGAGCGCCTCCTGCGTCACGAGCACGATCCAGGCGTCGTAGCCGAACCGCTCGGCGAGCGCCGCCTCGAGCGCGGGCTTCAGCTCGGCGGCCGGGCGGTCGGAGTCGAAGGCCGCGTTGCCGCTCGCGAGGACCGTCCGCACCCGGTCCACGCCGATCCCGGCGACCGTCTCGGCGAGCTCGGCGCTGCGGACGGTGCGGCCGTTGACGTTCACTCCGCGGAGGAGGGCGAGGAACCGGGTCATGCGGCCGACGGTAGCGTGACGGCATGGCGCGCGGAAGCGGACGACGACGACCCCGGCGGACCCTCGAGGAGGAGATCCTGCGGGCGAGCGAGCGCGGACCCGGGGCGAGGACGCGGGCGGAGACCGTCCCTCCCTCCGGACGCCGGCTGGTGGCGCCGCCCGCCTCGGGCACCCTGCTCCACGTCGACGTGGACGCGCTGGTGGCGCTCGCCGCGCGGGAGGACCTGCTGATCGCGCTGGAGCGGCGGATCGGCGAGCACGCGGTGGCCGCGACTCCGGTGCTCTCGTGGTGGTCGGCGACTCCGTCGGTCCCGGGCGAGGAAGAGGAGCGCCGGCTCGACGCGCTCGTGCTGCGGACGGTGGAGCTCGGGGCGGGGCCGGCCGAGGACCTGGACTCGCGGCTGCGGGAGCTGGCGCACGAGGGCGGTCTGGACGAGCTGGGCGCCGCTCTGGCGCTGCTCGCGCGGGTCCCGGATCCGCCGGCGGCGTTCCAGGATCCGGACGGGTTCCTGCGCGTGACGGTCCCGGAGTCGCCGTTCGAGCGGCGGCTCGAGGTCCTCGCGGAGGCGCAGGGCCGGGCGGGCGAGCTGCTGGTGCTGCTGCGCGACTGCGCGTTCACCGCGACCCTGCCGCGGCGGCGCTCGGCGATCGCGGCGATGAGCGGGCGGATCCGGGCGGCCGCGGACCCGGGGCGCCTCGACTCCCGGCGGCTGGACGAGCTCGCGGAGGCGGTGGACGCGGCGCTCGAGAAGCGGTGGACCGTGCTCTGACGGCGGTCCGCGTTACGGGCGCGCCCGTCGCGGTGACCGTTCGCGCACCGGTTCAGCCCCCGCGCACCCCGGGTGAATAGGCTGGACGGATGCCTCTCACCGGTCTCGACCTCCGCCGCTTCCCCGCCGCCCTGAACGACGAGGGCGGTCCCGATGCCGCCACCGCCGCGTGGGCCACCGCGATCAACGCGGGCTTCCACGAGAAGGAGTTCACGCCGGAGAAGCTGCGCGACTGGGCCGAGCACATGGTCGCCGATCAGCGCGTGCTCACCGCGGTCGTCGACTCCTCCGCCCCCGAGGGACTCGACGGCGCGGGCGTGCCGGTCGGCACCTACGCGGCGTTCCCCGGGGCCCTGCAGGTCGGCGGCGGACGCGAGCTGCCGGCGCACCTGGTGTCGCAGGTGACCGTGCGGCCCACGCACCGGCGCCGCGGCATCCTGCGCGCGATGATCACCGAGGACCTGCGCCTGGCGAAGGAGGCCGGCACCCCGGTCGCCGCGCTCACGGCGAGCGAGGCCTCCATCTACCGCCGGTTCGGCTTCGGCCGCTCGGCCTTCACCCGCTCCATCCGCGTCGACACCGGGCCGCGCTTCGGCCTGCAGACCGAGCCCGCCGGCCGCGTCGAGGTGGTCGCGACGAGCTGGCTGCAGCCGCGCATCCCCGCGGTGTTCGCCGCGTTCCAGGCGTCGACCCCCGGCTCGCTGACCCGCCAGTCGCGCTACGAGGCGAACTCCGTCGGCACCGCGTCCGGCGAGACCACGCCCGGCCTCGACGTCCGCTCGGCCGTCCACCTCGACGAGGAGGGGACGCTCGACGGCTTCGTGACCTACCGCGCGGTCGGGCCCGAGGACGACAAGACCCTCGAGATCGTCGACCTCGTCGCCCCCGGCGCCGACGCCTACCTCGCGCTCTGGGGCTACCTCGGCGCGGTCGACCTCGCCTCCGCAGTGACCTGGGACATGGCGCCGGTGGACGATCCGCTGACCTGGGCGCTCAGCGACGCGCGCGTGGTGCAGGTGAGCCACGTGGGCGACCTGATCTGGCTGCGGATCCTCGACGTCGCCGCCGCGTTCTCGGCCCGGCCGTGGACCGCTG
Organism: Rathayibacter sp. AY1H3; assembly: GCF_002932015.1. NCBI lineage: Bacteria > Bacillati > Actinomycetota > Actinomycetes > Micrococcales > Microbacteriaceae > Rathayibacter > Rathayibacter sp. AY1H3. Next base: position 36,724 of record NZ_PSUU01000027.1, on the reverse strand, counting down.
ACGGCTCGGTCGTCGTCGAGGTGGCCGACGGGCTCGGGCTCGCCGACGGCCGCTACCGCCTCACCGCCTCGGGCGGCTCCGCCACCGTGGAGCGCACCGGGGACGAGGCCGAGCTCGCGCTGGACGTGGCCGACCTGGGCTCGCTGCTGCTGGGCTCGGTGCGGCCGTCGATCCTGGCGAAGGCCGGGCTCGCGCGCGTCACGGGCGAGGCGGGGCGGATGGACCGCCTGTTCGCGCCGATCGCGACGCCGTACTGCATCTCGTTCTTCTAGGGGGCACCGCCCTCCAGGGGGCACCGCCCTCTCGGCGGCAGCGCGCGGCCGGCGGTGTCCGACTCCCGTGCCGCCGCCGCCCTCGCGCATCCGCGGCCGCCGCGGACTGCCAGCCGCCTCCGGGCGTCCGCGCATCCCGCGTCGGTCATGCTGGAGGACCCGTCCCCGACACCGGCAGGAGTTCCGCGTGGGTGCATCCGTGATCGTCGACGTCATCGTCGTGCTGAGCCTCATCGGCGCGCTCGTCGACGGTCTGCGGCGCGGCCTGCTCCGGACCCTCGGCGGTCTCGCCGGGATCGTCGCAGGCGCGATCGGCGCCTCGTTCGCCGTGCCCGCCGTCTCGTCGTGGACGGCCGGCAGCGAGTGGCGCCTGCTCGCCGTGATCGGCACCGCCGTGCTGCTGCTGGGCGTCGGCTACGCGATCGGAGCGACGCTCGGCGCGGTCATCGGCCGCGGAGCCGACCGCGTGAAGCTCGGCCTGCTCGACCGGCTCGCCGGCGGCGTCGCCGGCGTCGCGATCTCCGGCCTGGTCTGGATCGCCGTCACCTCGGCCGTCTCCCTCCTCGGCGTCCCCCTCGTCACGACCTCGGTCGCCGGATCGACGGTCATCCGCACGATCGACGACCTCACCCCCTCCCCCGTCCGCGCCTTCCTCGCCCAGCTGCAGTCGACCGTGGTCGACGAGGGCACGTCCTGGGTCGTCGAGGCGCTCGACGCTCCCACCCAGGCGCCCGCGATCCCGGACGTCTCGACCGACGACCCGGAGGTCGCCGCCGCCACCCGCTCGGTCGTGCGCGTCTCCGGCACGGCCTGGGCCTGCGACGTCGGAGTGACGGGCAGCGGCTTCGTCGTCTCGGACGACCGCGTGATCACCAACGCGCACGTGGTCGGCGGAGTCTCGCAGCCGGTCGTCGAGGCGCCGGGTGAGGCCCCGCGCACCGGCCGCGTCGTCTACCTGGACCCGGCCGCCGACCTCGCCGTGATCGCCGTCGACGGGCTCGACGCCTCTCCGCTCCCGCTCGACGACGCCGTCGCCGCCGGGGACGACGCCGTGGTCGCGGGCTACCCCTTCGGCGGCCCGCTGACCCTCGGCTCGGCCGAGATCTCCTCCGACGCCACGGTCTCGCTGATGGTCGACGGAGCACCGACCTCACGGGAGGTGCTGACCCTCGCCGCCGTCGTCAACCAGGGCAACTCGGGCGGCCCGCTGCTCTCCCTCGAGGGCACCGTGTCGGGCGTCGTCTTCGGCAAGGCCGCCTCCGTCGACAACGTCGGCTACGCCATCCCGCTCTCGGTCCTCACTCCCGTGGTCGAGCAGGCCGCCTCGCTGACGGACGCCGTCGATCCGGGGGCCTGCCGCTCGAAGTGAGCGGTCACGGCAGCGGTCCGTCGACCAGCACGAGGGTGAGGTCGTCGAGCCGCACCGTCTCGGGCCGCGCCGACTCGAGGTAGGCGGACACGCGCGGATCGACGGGGAAGCGCGCCGACCGCTCGATCGCGATGGCGACGATCCCGGCGGACGACGGATCGGTCGTCACCCGGTCGCCGATGTAGGGCACGTAGACGCCCGAGGACATGCCCTGCGCGAGGACAAGTCCGCCGTCGAGGCCGCGCTCGCGCAGCACGTCGGCCACCCGCGCGATCCCGGTCGGCCGCTCCTGGGCGATCCCCGCTGAGGTGGCGATCGCGATCACGAGGGAGGCGGCCAGCAGCACCGCGCCGGCGCCGCGGGCGAGGGGTGCGGGCAACACGATCCCGCCGCGCAGCGCCTCCGCGATGCCGATGCCCGCCAGCGCGCAGAGGAGCCACGCCCACGCCGCGTAGTAGTGCGGCAGCGCGACCGAGCTGATCGCCAGGTGGAACACGAGGAGGAGCAGCGTCGCGGCGCCCAGGTAGAGCACCAGCGCACGGCGCCGCGGAGCGAGCAGGGCCAGCAGGGTCCCGAGGAGCAGCACGGCGAGCGCCGCCGGCCCGATGCCGACGACCATGAACCAGAGGTTCGCCCACCACGGAGGGAAGACGTACGCGGTCCCGGCGACCTCGATCAGGTGGCCGTCGGCGTTGTGCTCGGACTGGAACTCGAGCAGGTACCGGATCGCCTCGACCGGGTGCACCGGCAGGTAGGCGAGCACCCCGGTGACGACGAACGCGACGGAGAGGGCGAGGCCGCCCCGCAGAGCCCGGGCCCTGCTCCCCGACCACAGCAGCGGCAGCAGGAGCACGGGCGCGAGGACCGCGGTGGTCAGCTTCGAGGTGACCGACAGCGCCAGCAGCGCACCGGCCAGCGCGATCAGCCAGCCGCTCCGCCTGCCCGGCGAGGCGCGCGACCAGGTCCACGCCGCCGCCATCGCCGCGACGGCGAAGAGCACCATGAACGGCTCCAGGAGCGCGAGGCGGTCGATCCGGGTGCCGGCGCCCACGGCGGTGCGCGGGAGGAGGAGGAACAGGCCGGCCGGGACGAGCGCGAGCGTCGGGCCGAGCTCGCGCCGGAACCAGAGCCAGAGCACCACCCCGGTGAGGAATGCGGCCGCGCCGGCGGCGATCCTGCCCGCGAGCAGCCCCTCGCCGAGCAGCACCTGCGCGAGCCCGATCAGGTACTTCGCCGTCGGCGGATGCTCGAGGTTCGCGCTCACGTCGCCGTGCAGGTAGTCCCAGCCCGCGGCGAGGTACACGGGCTCGTCCGACGAGATGTTCGCCGCTCCGAGGTTCCCGAAGCACTGGTAGAGCCCCCACAGCACGGTCCCGATCAGAGCCGCCCGCTTCACCCGCCCGATCCTAGGCGCCGGTGCCCGCACCGCTCCACCGGAGGGCCCGGGCCCCGGCGACCGCGGCGGGTAGGATCGACGCGCATCCCGTCCCCCTCCCCTGGAGCCTCCAGCACATGGCAGACAGCCGCACCGCCGTTCCCGACACCACTGCGAACGCGGAGGCGACGCCCGAGCGGGAGCAGCCCTACGCGGCCCTCGGACTCAAGCCCGACGAGTACGCGAGCATCCGCGAGATCCTCGGCCGCCGCCCCACGAGCGGCGAGCTCGCGATGTACTCGGTGATGTGGAGCGAGCACTGCTCCTACAAGTCGTCGAAGATGTACCTCCGCCAGTTCGGGCAGAAGGTCTCCCCCGCCATGAAGAAGAACCTCATGGTCGGCATGGGCGAGAACGCCGGAGTGGTCGACGTCGGCGAGGGCTGGGCCGTCACCTTCAAGATCGAGAGCCACAACCACCCGAGCTACATCGAGCCCTTCCAGGGTGCGGCGACGGGGGTCGGCGGCATCGTCCGCGACATCATCTCGATGGGCGCCCGGCCGGTCGCGGTCATGGACGCGCTGCGCTTCGGGGCGATCGACGACCCCGACACCGCGCGCGTGGTCCACGGCATCGTGGCCGGCATCTCCTTCTACGGCAACTGCCTCGGCCTGCCGAACATCGGCGGCGAGACCTACTTCGACTCGGTCTACCAGGGCAACCCGCTCGTCAACGCGCTGGCCGTCGGCGTCCTCCGCCACGAGGACCTGCACCTCGCGAACGCCCGCGGTGTCGGCAACAAGGTCGTGCTCTTCGGGGCGCGCACCGGAGGCGACGGCATCGGCGGCGCGTCGATCCTCGCCTCCGACACCTTCGCCGACGGCGGACCGACCAAGCGCCCCGCGGTGCAGGTCGGCGACCCGTTCGCCGAGAAGGTGCTCATCGAGTGCTGCCTCGAGCTGTTCCGCAAGGACCTCGTCGAGGGCATCCAGGACCTGGGCGCCGCGGGCATCTCCTGCGCCACCTCGGAGCTGGCCTCCAACGGCGACGGCGGCATGTTCATCGAGCTCGACTCGGTGCTGCTGCGCGACCCCTCGCTCACGGCGGAGGAGATCCTCATGTCGGAGTCGCAGGAGCGGATGATGGCCGTCGTCACGCCCGAGAAGCTCGACGCGTTCCTCGAGGTCGTCGGCAAGTGGGACGTCGAGACCAGCGTGCTCGGCGAGGTCACCGACTCCGGCCGCCTCATCATCAACTGGCACGGCGAGGAGATCGTCAACGTCGACCCGCGCACCGTCGCGGTCGACGGCCCGGTCTACGAGCGCCCGATCGAGTACCCCTCCTGGCTCGACGCGCTGCAGGCCGACTCCTCCTCCCGCCTGCCCCGCTCGACCGGCGGCGACGCGCTGCGCGCCGAGACCCTGGCGCTCCTGGGCTCGGCGAACCTCGCCGACAAGAGCTGGATCACCTCGCAGTACGACCGCTACGTGCTGGGCAACACCGCGCTCAGCTACCCGGACGACGGCGGCATGGTCCGCGTCGACGAGGAGTCGGGCCTCGGCTTCGCGGTCGCGACCGACGCGAACGGGCGCTGGTGCCAGCTCGACCCGGCGCAGGGCGCCCGCCTGGCGCTGGCCGAGGCGTTCCGCAACGTCGCCGTCACCGGAGCGACCCCGGTCGCCGTCTCGGACTGCCTCAACTTCGGCAGCCCCGAGAACCCCGAGGTGATGTGGCAGTTCCGCGAGGCCGTGGGCGCGCTCGCCGACGCCTGCCTCGAGCTCGAGATCCCCGTCACCGGCGGCAACGTCTCGTTCTACAACCAGACCGGCGACGTGCCGATCTTCCCGACCCCCGTCGTCGGCGTCCTCGGCGTGATCGACGACGTCGCGCGCCGCATCCCCTCCGGCTGGCAGGACGAGGGCGACAACCTCTACCTCCTCGGCACCACCCGCGACGAGCTCGACGGCTCCGCGTGGGCCGGCACCATCCACGACCACCTCGGCGGGCTGCCCCCGCAGCTCGACCTGGCCGCCGAGCGCGCGCTGGCCGAGCTGATCTCGGCGGGCGCGAAGGAGTCGCTCATCGCCTCCGCTCACGACCTCGCCGACGGCGGGCTCGTGGTGGCGCTGGCCGAGTCGGCGCTGCGCTTCGGCGTCGGGGCCCGCATCTGGCTCGACGAACTGATGGAGCGCGACGGCGTCGACGCGACGGCCGCGCTGTTCTCGGAGTCGACCGGCCGCGTGCTCGTGTCGGTGCCGCGCGAGGACGACGTGAAGTTCCGCGGGCTCTGCGAGGGCCGGGGCTACCCGGTGCTGCGCATCGGCGTGACCGACGCGGCGACCCCCGCGGTCGAGGTGCAGGGCCTCTTCACGCTGCCGCTGGACGAGCTGCGCTCGGTGAACGGCGCCGTGCTGCCGCGCCACTTCGGCTGAGCCTCCGGGCGATCCGAGTCCGCAGGAGTCGCGGTGGTCGAGCTGGACCACCGCGACTTCTGCGGTACCGGCTCCGCTCCGGAGTTCCGTGATTACGGAATAATTGCAATAGTGGAGCCATGACCTCCTCCCGAGACCTCGCCGGCGAGGTCGACGAGCTCCGAGCGCGGCTGGACCGCCTCGAGCGCGCCGACACCCCCGCCGCGCCCGCCGCCGACGATCCGCTCTGGGCCCTGACCGCTCTCCGCGAGCGCCTGCCCTCTCCCGGCGGAGTCGTCTTCGCCGGCTCGGTCGCCACTCCGGCCGGCCCCGTCGAGTGGCAGTACGGCCTCAGCACCGACGCGTTCTTCGAGCGCGACTGGGGAGCGAGCCCCGGGCCGACCGCGCTCGCCGCGCTGGGCAGCCCCGTGCGCCTGCGGTTCCTGCAGGCGGTGGCCGGCGGAGTCGAGACCGTCGCGCAGCTCGCCGAGAGCGAGGGCGCGGGTACCACCGGACAGATCTACCACCACGTCAATCAGCTGGTCGCCGCCGGCTGGCTGGAGGCGCGCGGCCGCGGCCGCTACGGCGTCCCGCCGGAGCGCCTCGTCCCCCTGCTCGTGATCCTGCTCGCCTCCGGAGGACCCCGATGACCCGCCGCCGCCTCGCCCTCGCCGCCGCCTCCGCCGCGGCCGTCGTCCTGCTCGGCGGAGTGCTGCTCCGCCCCTCCGCTCCCACCCTCTCGACCGAGGCGACGGGCGACGCCGAGATCGCCGAGTGGCTCCGGACCGACGTCGGAGACGGCGCGCGGAACCACCTCGTCGCCGCCGTGATCACGCCCGACGGCGTGCGCTACGGCGGACTCGGAGCCGACGAGCGGACCGAGGTCGAGATCGGATCGGTCACCAAGACGATGACCGCGCTCCTCCTCGCCCGGAGCGTCGCCGACGGGACCGTCGGGCTCGAGGACCCCGCCGCGGAGCACGCCGACGTCGGCGGCTTCACCGGGACGCTCGAGGAGCTGGCGACCCACCGCTCCGGCCTGCCGCGCCTCCCCACCGGTGTCGGCGACCTCGCCTCGACGCTGGTCGCCCAGCTGCGCGGCACGGACCCCTACGCGGGCTGGTCGGCCGACGACGTCCTCCGGCAGGCCGCCGAGGCGGACCAGGGCGAGCACGTGCACGCCTACTCGAACCTCGGTGCGGCGGTGCTGGGCCAGACGCTCGCCCGCGCCGAGGGCCGCGATTACGCCGACCTCCTCCGCGAGCGCGTCCTCGCTCCGCTCGGGATGTCCGCGACCTCCGTCCCGGAGACCGCGGACGCCCTCCCCGCCGACGCGCCGACCGGCTTCTCGGCGAGCGGGCGGTCCGTCGACGCGTGGACGATGGCGGGCTACGCGCCGGCGGGCGGCGTCCGCTCCACGGCGGCGGACATGGCCCGCTACGCGCAGGCCCTCCTCACCGACGACCCCGCGCTGGGCGTGCCCGCGGCGAGCGTCCTGGATCCCCGATTCGACGCCGACGGGGCGCGGATCGGCCTCGGCTGGTTCACCTCGGAGTCGGAGGACGGCGGATCCGTCACCTGGCACAACGGAGGGACCTCCGGCTACTCGACGATGCTCGCGATGGACCGGGAGCGCGGCGTGGCCGTGTTCGTCAACGGGGACACGGCGAGCTCGGTCGACGAGCTCGGCCTGCGCCTGCTGGAGCGCGCCGGGGAGGAGTCGTGATGATCGCCTCGATCCTCGTCCTGCTCGTCGTCGCGTTCACCGTCGGCCGCTTCGCTCTGGGGAGCGTCCCCCGGCGCCGGGCGGCCGGGCTCCTCGACCGCGACCGCGTCCGGACGCTCGCCCGCGGCGTCGAGGCCGTCGCCGTGCTGCTGCTCGGGCGGGCGCTCGTCGACTGGTCGGCGCTGACGCTGCTCCCCTGGGCCGCGCTGGTGGCTCTCACCGCGGCCGGGGCGGCCGGCGCCGTGCTGCGCTGGGACGGGCTGCCGTGGTTCGAGGACCCGGCGCGCCGCCGCTCGCGGACGACCGGGCTCGCGGCGACCGTCGCCGTGTCGGCGGTCCTGATCGGCGTCCTGGGCTGAGCGCCGCGCACGTGCCGTCGGATCCGCGCCTTCCGCGGTGGTCGCGTGCTGCTGCGAGGCGGGAGGAGTGGCGGCGGGCGTCAGCGGCGTCAGCCGGTCTGCGCGGGGAGGTCGTCGGGCTCGGCGTTGTCGAGGACGCGGCCGTTCTGGTCGCCGACGCTCAGGACGGTCGTCGGGCGGAGGTTGAGGGTGTCGCCGCCGTACAGGCTGTCGATGTCGACGCCGTCGCGGCGCACCGAGTTCAGCGCGGAGAGGTAGTCGGAGCTGATGCAGAACCGGTCCGCGATCCGCTCGCTGATGTCGCCCGCTGCCACCAGGTAGGAGGCCGGGGCGCCGTCGGAGGCGGTGCTCGCCGTCCCGGTCGCGCCGACGCGGGTGCCGCGGTCGCGCACGCGCTCGAGGTCGACGCCGTCGAGCGTCCCCTCGTCGAGCGCCTGGACGACGCACTCGCCCGAGACGTCCTCGACGGGTGCGGGAGTGGTCGAGGCGCTCGGCACCGGCCGCGGCGTGGACTCGGCTCCGGCGGCGGGCGGTGCGGTGGAGGCGGTCGGCTCGGCGGGTGGGGCGGCGGGGCTCGTCGCCTCCGCCGTGCAGCCGGCGAGCAGGACCACGGCGGAGAGGGCGATCACGAGGCGCTGCGTCGTCCGGACCATTCCGCGACTCTAACCCGGCACCCGGGCGGCCGGGCGCCACCGCGCCCAGCGGGCTGCGGGCGATCCGGTCGAGGCCGCTGGACCCGGCCGACGCGCAGGCCCGAGGCGGGGCGCGGGGTGGCCCCTGGACGGCGCGCCCCCGATTGACCTCCCCCGTCGATCGCACCCATGCCGAGCACCTGTTGGACACGCGGCCCGAACCGGAGTCGACTGGGACCATGCAGTACACGCACCTCGGCCGCACCGGCCTGTCCGTCTCCCGCGCCGTCCTCGGCACCATGAACTTCGGCATGCAGACCGAGGAGTCCGACTCGTTCGCGATCATGGACCGCGCGCACGAGCTCGGCGTCAACTTCTTCGACACCGCCAACGTCTACGGAGGCGAGGCCGGCCGCGGCGCCACCGAGGAGATCGTGGGCCGCTGGTTCGCGCAGGGCGGCGAGCGCCGCGAGCGCACCGTCCTCGCGACCAAGGTCTTCGGCGACATGGGCGAGTTCGCCGCTCCCGGAGCCGAGCGCGGCCGCGACTCCTGGCCCAACGGCGGCCGCCTCTCGGCGCTCACCCTGCGCCGCGCGCTCGACGAGAGCCTCCGCCGCCTGCAGACGGACCACATCGACCTCTACCAGTTCCACCACGTCGACCGGACGACGCCCTGGGACGAGATCTGGCAGGCGATGGAGGTCGCCGTCCAGCAGGGCAAGGTCCTCTACGTCGGCTCCAGCAACTTCGCCGGCTGGCACCTCGCCCAGGCGCAGGAGGCGGCGCGCGCCCGCCACTTCACCGGCCTCGCCTCCGAGCAGTCGATCTACAACCTGCTCGTCCGCGACGTCGAGCGCGAGGTCCTGCCCGCCGCGCTGCACTACGGGCTCGGCGTCATCCCCTGGTCGCCGCTGCAGGGCGGACTGCTGGGCGGCGTGCTCGAGAAGACCGCGGAGGGCGGGCGCCGCTCCTCCGAGCGCACCCTCGCCGCGATCGAGGAGCACCGTCCCGCGCTCGAGCAGTGGGAGGCGTTCGCCCGCGAGCGCGGCGAGGCGCCCGGCGAGCTGGCGCTGGCGTGGCTCCTCCACCAGCCCGCCGTCACCGGTCCGATCACCGGGCCGCGGACGCTCGAGCAGCTCGAGAGCGCCGTCGCCGCCGTCGACATCACCCTCGACGCCGAGGCCCTCGCGCGCCTCGACGAGATCTTCCCCGGCCACCGGACAGCCCCCGAGGACTACGCCTGGTGACCACCCACCCCACTGCGAAGGAGCATTCATGAAGCAGCGCACTCTCGGCGACCTCCAGGTCGGCGCGATCGGACTCGGCGGCATGCCGATGTCGATCGAGGGCCGCCCGGACCGCGAGCGCTCGATCGCCACGATCCACGCCGCCCTCGACGCCGGCGTGACCCTGATCGACACGGCCGACGCCTACCACCTCGCCACCCAGGACGACCTCGGCCACAACGAGCTGCTGATCGCGGAGGCGCTGCGCAGCTACGGCGGCGACACCTCCGCCGTGCTCGTCGCCACCAAGGGCGGCCACCTGCGGCGCGAGCCCGGCCCCTGGGACCAGGACGGCCGCCCCGAGTACCTCAAGGAGGCGGCCCGCGCGTCCGCGAAGCGCCTCGGCGTCGACGCGATCGGCCTCTACCAGTACCACCGGCCCGACCCGGCGGTCCCCTACGCCGACTCGATCGGAGCGCTGGCCGAGCTGCTCGACGAGGGCGTCGTCCTCCGAGCGGGCATCTCTAACGCCGACCCTGACCAGATCCGCGAGGCGCACGGCATCCTCGGCGAGCGCCTGGTCTCGGTGCAGAACCAGTTCTCGCCGTCGTTCCGCTCCAGCGAGCCGGAGCTCGAGCTCTGCGCCGAGCTGGGACTTGCGTTCCTGCCGTGGAGCCCGCTCGGCGGCATCTCCTCGGCGGGCGAGCTCGGCTCGCGCTACTCCGCGTTCGCGGCGGTCGCCGAGGCCCGCGGCGTGACGCCGCAGGTCGTCTGCCTCGCCTGGGAGCTGGCGAAGGCCCCGGTCGTGCTGCCGATCCCGGGCGCCTCCCGCCCCGAGAGCATCCGCGACTCCGCGACGGCGGCCGACCTGGAGCTCACGCCCGAGGAGCTGGCCTCGCTCGACTGAGCCCGTTCATGACGGAGGAGGGATCCGGTCGAGGCACCGGTCCGGCGCGGATCGCGGGATCTCGGCGCTGGTCCCTCCTCCATTGCGAGCGCGATCCGACTCAGACCGCGTCCTGCAGCGGCTGCGGGAGGGCCGAGACGAACGCGCGGGCCGCGGCGCTCGGCCGTTCCGGCACCGCCACCATCGTCCGCCACACCAGGAGCGGATCGGCGAGCGCCACCGCCCGCAGCCCGGCCGGGCGCTTCTCGGCGAAGTGCGCCGGCACGACCGCGATCCCCATGCCGTACTCGACCAGGTCGAGCAGCGTGTGCACGTCGTTCACCTCGAGCTCGACCTCGAACGCGAGACCGTGCGCCGCGAACGCCCGCGCCGCGAGGTGACTCGCCGCCCAGTGCTCCTGCAGCCCCACGATCGTCTCGCCCGCCAGGTCCGGGATGCGGCAGCCGACGCGGCTCGCGAGCGGGTGACCCGGGCGCACGAGCACCGCGAAGCCCTCGCTCGCCAGCGGCATCGTCCGCACGCCGCCCGGCACGGCTCCGATGTCGGCGACCAGCGCCAGGTCGAGGCGGCCGGCGGCGACGGAGTCGAGCAGCGTGCCGGACCCCTCGTGGATCAGCCGGAGCGCGACTCCCGGGTGCTGCTCGCGGAAGGTCGCGAGCTCGCGCGGCAGGTGCACGCCGCCGAGGCACTCCTCCGTGCCGACCGCGAGGCTCCCGCGGAGCACCCCCTGCACGGCGAGAACCGCGTCGCGGGCGGCGAGCGCGCTGGCGACCGAGCGCTCCGACTCCGCGAGCATCGCCCGGCCGGCCGGCGTCAGCTCGACCCGGCGCGTGCTGCGGGTGAAGAGGGGGCTGCCCAGCTCGCTCTCGAGCGCACGGATCGACGCCGAGAGGCCCGACTGCGAGATCTGCAGGGCGCTCGCGGCGCGGGTGAAGTGCTGCTCCTTCGCGACGGCGAGGAAGTGTTCGAGCTGACGCAGTTCCATGGGTCCATCCTCGTCGCGCGGGCGGAGGAGCGGGGACCGGACCCGGCACTCCCCAGCGGCCGCTCGGCCGCCGGGTGCGGACTCGGCCGGCGGGTACGGCGGCCGCCGTCGCGAGAGCCGGCCCGGCTCAGGCGTCGGCGGACGAGATCGCGAGGACGATCGCCGTCAGCGTCGCCCGCAGGCGCTCGAGCGACTCGGGCTCCGACTCGTCCTCGAGGATCGACTGCTTGACCGCGTCGTCGTAGCCCGCCACCAGCAGGCGCACGGCGGTCGTGGGCTCGAGGGAGAACTCGCGGCGCACCTGGCGCAGCGCCCCGTGCACGATCTGCACGAGCGAGGCGTCGAAGCCGGCGCGGAAGTCGCGGTACTGCGGAGCGATCCGCGGGTCGCGGAGCGCGAGCAGCTCGAACTCCGACTCGACCACGCACCAGCGGCGGTTGTCGGTGGCAGGACCCTGGAGGAAGTCGAGGATGACCACGGCCAGCGTCTCGGCCGTCAGCGGCTCGTCGGCCGAGACGACGCGCGGGATCGTACGGTCCATCTGCTCGACGAGGGCGGTCACCCGGGCGCCGTTCTCCCGCTCCATGAGCGCGAAGAACAGCTCCTCCTTGGTGGAGAAGTTGGAGTAGAAGGCGCCGCGCGAGAACCCGGCGCGCTCGCAGATCTGCTCGACGGACGCGCTGTGCACGCCGGTCTCGGCGAAGACGTCGTAGGCCGCGTCGAGCAGGCGCTCGCGGGTGCGGCCTCGGCGGGAGGTCTCGGGAGGGGTGGAGTCGATCGCCGTCATCACCAGCCTCCTGCCCGCCCTGTCAACACCTTCGACGCCGTTCACCTTATCCGATACATTCACGTATCGAATACGGTCCTGTATCGGATACGCTCGTGTATCGGAGCCCGGCTCCGCCCTGGTACAGAGACGTATCGCCACCCTCCCCACCCATCGTCAGGAGACCGCGTGTCGTCGCTGCTCTACCGTCTCGGTCGTCGCGTGTACCGCGCCCACCGCCTCGTCGCCGTCCTGTGGCTGCTGATCGTGGTGGCGGGCGGAGGAGGAGCGCTGCTGCTCAACCAGGGCACCGACAACACGTTCTCCATCCCGGGCACGCAGTCGCAGACCGCCCTCGACCAGCTCGAGCGCACCTTCCCCCAGGTCAGCGGCACGTCCGCGCGGTACGTGGTCGTCGCGCCCGACGGAGGCAGCGTCCAGGACGCCGACGTGAAGGGCCCGGTCAGCGACGCGGTCGCCGCGCTCGGCGACGTCGACGAGGTCGCGGCCGTCACGGACCCCTACTCCGACAGCGTGTCCGGCACGATCTCCGACGCTGGGAACGCTCTCGTCGTCACCGCGCAGATGGACGGCTCCGCCACCACCACGAGCCCCGAGAGCCGCGACGCGCTGAAGGCCGAGGCGACGACCCTCCAGGACGCGCTGCCCGCCGGCTCCGTGGTCTCGCTCGGCGGCGATCTCTTCGCCCAGAACCTCCCCGGCGTGACCATCACGGAGGCGATCGGCCTCGTGGTCGCCCTCGTCGTCCTCGTGCTCACCTTCGGCTCGTTCCTGGCCGCCGGCATGCCGCTGGTCACCGCACTGCTCGGCGTCGCCCTCTCGATGTCGGCCATCTTCATCGCCACCCGCTTCGCCTCGATCTCCTCGACCACGCCGCTCCTGGCGCTGATGCTGGGCCTGGCGGTCGGGATCGACTACGCCCTCTTCATCATCAGCCGCCACCAGGACCAGCTGAAGCAGGGCATGGACCCGGAGGAGTCGACCGCGCGGGCGACCGCGACCGCGGGCTCCGCCGTCGTCTTCGCGGGCCTGACCGTGATCATCGCGCTCGTCGGCCTCTCGGTCGCGGGCATCCCGTTCCTCACCACGATGGGCGTCGCAGCGGCGGGCGGAGTCGCGATCGCCGTGGTCATCGCGCTCACCCTGACCCCCGCCCTCCTCGGCTTCGCCGGCGCGCGGCTGCGCCCGAAGGAGCGCCGCGCGAAGAAGAAGGCCGCGAAGGCCGCCGCCGCGGGCACCCACGTCGACACCGAGGCGCACGAGGAGGCGGCGACCGCCTCCCCCGGCGGCCACGTGCACGCCGAGGTCCCGCGCGGGTTCTTCCGCGGCTGGGTCCGGGTCGTCACGCGCTTCCCGATCGTGACGATCATCGCGGTGATCGGCGTGCTCGGCGTCGCGAGCATCCCGGCGCTCAGCCTCCGCCTCGCCCTGCCGGACGCCGGCTACCAGGCCGAGGGCACTCCCGCGCGCACCACCTACGACCTGCTCGCCGAGAACTTCGGCGCCGGCTACAACGGCCCGCTCATCGTCACCGGCACGATCATCGGCTCGACCGATCCGCTCGGCCTGATGGACGACCTCAAGGGCGAGATCGAGAAGCTCGACGGAGTCGCCTCGGTGCCGCTCGCGACGCCCAACGAGACCGCCGACACCGGCATCATCCAGGTCATTCCCGAGGGCGGCCCCGACTCCGAGGCCACCAAGGCGCTGGTCGCCGAGATCCGCGACAAGCACGACTACTTCCAGCAGGAGTACGGCGTCGACCTCGCAGTGACCGGCCAGACCGCGGTCGGGATCGACATCTCGGACACTCTCGCCAAGGCCCTGCTGCCGTTCGGCCTGCTCGTCGTGGGCCTGTCGCTGGTGCTGCTGACGATGGTGTTCCGCTCGCTCTGGGTGCCGATCAAGGCGACGCTGGGCTACCTGCTGTCGGTCGGTGCGTCCTTCGGCGCCGTGGCGGCGGTGTTCGAGTGGGGATGGTTCTCGGACGCTCTGCACGTCGACAAGACGGGCCCGATCATCAGCTTCATGCCGATCATCCTGATGGGCGTGCTCTTCGGCCTCGCGATGGACTACGAGGTGTTCCTGGTCTCGCGGATGCGCGAGGACTACGTGCACGGGAGGCCGGCGCGCGCCGCTGTCGAGTCGGGCTTCGTCGGCTCGGCCAAGGTGGTCACGGCCGCCGCGGTCATCATGTTCTCGGTCTTCGCCGCCTTCGTGCCGGAGGGGGACACCAACATCAAGCCGATCGCGCTCGGGCTCGCCGTGGGCGTTTTCGTCGACGCGTTCATCGTGCGGATGACGCTGGTGCCCGCCGTGCTGCACCTGCTCGGCGACCGCGCCTGGCACATGCCGCGCTGGCTCGACCGCATCCTCCCGTCCTTCGACGTCGAGGGCGAGGGCCTCACGAAGGAGCTCGCGCTGGCCGACTGGCCGGAGCCCGGATCCACGGACGTGATCGCGGCCGAGGACCTCCGCCTCGACGGACCCGACGGTCCCGTCTACAGCGGCGTCTCGCTGCGGGTCGCTCCCGGCTCCTCCCTCGTGGTCCACGGGCCGCACCGCTCCGGCCGCACCGCGCTGCTGCTGAGCATCGCCGGTCGGCTCGCCCCCGACTCCGGGCGCCTGAAGGTCGCGGGCCTGGTCGTGCCGATCCGCTCCGCCGCCGTGCGCGGCCGGGTCGGGCTGGTGCGCCTCGCCGGAGCCGCCGACCCCGTCGCCGACGTCCGGTCGGCCCTGGAGTCGGCTCCGCCGATCCTGGTGCTCGACGACCTCGACACGGTCACCGACCCGCAGCTGCGCGGCGCGATCCGGGCCGAGCTCGACGCCGCCCGCGCCGCCGACGACGCGTTCACCGTGGTCGCCTCCTCCGTCGACGCCGAGGCGCTCGACGACCTCCTCCCCTCCGACCGCGGCGTGCTCGCGGTCTCGCCCGCGGCCGAGCGCCGCGCGATCGCAAAGGTCCTCTGACAGATGGCTCTCCTCTCCCTCGAACGCCCCCGCGGCGTCAAGAAGGTGTCCTGGCTGACCCTTCTCGGGATCGTCCTGGTCCCCCTCGTCATCGGCGGCCTCCTGGTGTGGGCGCTCTGGAACCCGACCGAGCGCCTCGACACGATCACGGCCGCCGTGGTCAACGAGGACACCCCGGTCGAGATCAACGGGCAGACCGTGCCGCTCGGGCGCCAGCTCGCGGCCGGCCTGGTGACGGGCGGCACCGACTCCGCGAGCTCGGACGCCCCCTCCTCCACCCCCTCGGCGAGCGCGACGCCGTCCGCGAGCACGACCCCGGTGCCCAACGTCTCCGGCTCGGACTCGACGGGCAACTTCACCTGGGTCCTCACGGACAAGGACGACGCCGCCAAGGGCCTCGCCGACGGCAGCTACGCGACCGTCGTGACGATCCCCTCCTCCTTCTCCGCCGCCGCCACCTCGTACTCCGGCGACGCCGCGGAGGCGACGAAGGCGACCATCGACATCGCCACCAGCGAGAAGGCCAAGCTCGTCGACGACGCCATCTCGGCCACCGTGACCAGCACCGCCACGTCGCTGCTCAACACGCAGCTGACCACGGCCTACCTCGAGAACGTCTACGTCGGCTTCAACACCCTCAACGAGCAGATCGGCCAGGCGGCCGAGGGCGCGGGCACGCTCGCCGACGGCGCCGACCAGCTCGGCACCGGCGCCTCGACCCTCGCCGACGGCACGAGCAGCCTCGCCGACGGGATCGACGAGCTCGCCACCGGCGCCTCCTCGCTCTCGGACGGCGTCGGGCAGATCGGCACCGGAGCCTCGTCCCTCGCCGACGGCGTGGGGCAGCTGGGCACCGGGGCCTCCGATCTGTCCGGCGGAGTCGCGCAGCTGGCCACCGGTGCGCGCGGCCTCTCCGGCGGAGTGGGACAGCTCGCGACGGGCGCCCGGGACTCGGCGACCGGGGCGACCGCGCTGCAGGGCGGCGCCTCCGACCTGGCCGACGGGCTCGACCAGCTGAGGGAGGGAGTGGTGAGGACCGGCGACGGGACCCAGCAGGTCGCCGCCCTCAGCGCCGGCGCCGCCGCCGCCACTGCGGGGACCTTCGAGGCGCTCAGCGCCGCGCTCGAGGGCTGCGAGACGACGCAGTGCCTCGCCGCGCGCGCCGTCATCGCCTCGGCGGACGGACCCACCGGCGCGACCACCCTCGCCACGACGACCGCGGGAGCCGTCGCCGGGATCGACGCGGGCATCCGCCTCGGCGGCGACGGGCAGCCCTCGCTGATCGACGCGGTCGGGCAGTCCGCCACCGGCGCGCGCACTCTCTCGGGGGGCATCGGACAGCTGTCCGGCGGCCTGACGCAGCTCGCCGACGGCGCGGACGACGCCGCGGGCGGAGCGTCCCAGCTCGCCGACGGCCTCGACACCACGGCGGCCGGGTCGGCGCAGCTCGCGACCGGCGCCACCACCGCCGCGGCCGGTGCCCGCGACCTCGCGACCGGCGCGACCACGGCCGCGGGCGGCGCCGCCGACCTCGCCGCGGGAGCCTCCTCCGCCGCCGACGGCGCCGACCAGCTCGCCGACGGCGCGAGCGGGGTCTCGGACGGCGCCGTGCAGCTCGCCGACGGCACCCGCACGCTCGCGACCGGCCTCGACGCCGCGGTCGCGCAGCTCCCGACCTACACCGAGTCGGAGTCGACGAACCTCGCCGACGTCGTCTCGGACCCGGTCGAGAACGCGAGCAGCGCGACCGACCTGTTCGGAGCCTCCAGCGTCCCGTTCTTCGCGACGATCGCCCTCTGGCTGGGCGCCCTCGCGACGTTCCTGGTGCTCGCGGCGTTCTCGCACCGTGCACTCTCCTCGACCCGCTCCTCCGCGGCGCTCGCCCTCTCCTCCTACGTGCCTGCGCTCGTGATCGGCGTGGTGCAGGGACTCGCGGTCGCGATCGTGATGAGCGGGGTCGCGGGCCTGGAGCCGGGCCGCTGGGTCGGCTTCGCCCTCCTGGCGATGCTCACCGGCGCCTCGTTCGCCGCGGTGAACCAGGGGCTGGTCGCCCTGCTCGGAGGGATCGGCCGCTTCCTCGCGATGGTCGCGGCGGTGATCGCGCTCGGCGCGGGCATCATCTCGACGGTCCCCGGGCTGTTCGACGACGTGCTCGGGTTCCTGCCGCTCTCGGCGGCGCAGAACGCGCTGTCCGGAGTGGTCGAGGGCACCGACGGCACGGCCGGCGCCGTCGTCGGCCTGGTGATCTGGCTGCTGTTCGGCCTGCTGCTCACCGTCGCCGCGATCGCCCGACGCCGGGTCGTCTCGGTCCGCGCCCTGCACCGCACCGCGGAGGCGTAGGCCGCGCCTCGCGCCACTCCTCCCCCGAACCGGGGACGGGTGGCGCGAGGATCGCGCCACCGCCGCGCCTCTCCGGGCGACCGGCCCCGGCCGGGGCTAGCCTGACGCGATGGAGTCGGAACCGATGGCGATCCGGACGCGACGGGTGTACGGCCCATCGGTCCTGCGACGCCTCCGCGCCCTCCTCCTGCGGCTCCTCGGCGCCGGCCTCGCGGCCGTGCTCATCCCGTTCGCCGTCCTCGCGGACCGCCGCGGCGTCCTCGACGAGTCGGTGCTCGCGCTCGGCCTCCTCGCCCTCACCGTCGTCATCGGACTGGCCTCGGCGGTCTCGCTCTTCGTCGTCTCCCCCACCCGCGTGATGACGACCGAGACGCAGGTCGTGCTGATGCGCGGCCGCCGCCGCCGCGAGCAGTGGCCCCGCCGGTCGGTCCGCTTCCTCGAGTCCGCCGACGGCGACGGCTTCGTCGCCTGGTGCCGCGGCGACGGAGTCGAGGTGCGCTGCGGCCACTTCCGCCCGGAGGACCTCGCCGCCCTGCTCGCCGACCTCGGCGCCGCCGCCCGCGTCCGCCACGCTCTGCCGCCCGCTCTGGCCGGGCCCGCCTCGGCCGTCCGCTTCCGGCCGCACCGCGCTCCGCTCCAGCGCCGGGCGGTCGCCCTGGTCGTCGTCGCCACGGAGGCGTTCGCCGCCGGCGTCCTGGCCGTCGCCCTCGCGGGATCCCCGTCGGGCGACCGCGCGCAGATCGCGCTGGGGGCGGTCGTCGTGGCGCTCTCCCTCCCGCTCGGGCTGGTCGCCGCGCGGCTGGCGCTGCGGCCCGGGCTGCCGGGCTCGATCGTGGTGTCGGAGTCGGCCATCCAGATCGACGGGCTGATCTTCCCGCTCAAGGCTCTGCGCTCGGTCGTCGCCTCGAGCCCGACGGGGAGCCATAGCCTCCGCCTGACCCTCACCGAGACGAACGGCCGCATCACGGAGGTCCCCCTCGGGCTGCGGGTGCCGACGCTGCGGCGCGACCAGCTCTTCCCCGACTACCCGCTGCTGCTCGGCGTGCTGCGCGAGCGCACGGCGGGGCTGCTGCGGATCGAGGGCTGAGCCTCAGTCCTCGGCGCCGTCGGCGATGCGCTGGTGGTGGTGGATGACCTCGGCGACGATGAACCCGAGGAACTTCTCGGCGAACGCCGGGTCGAGGTGCGACTCCTCGGCGAGCGCCCGCAGCCGCGCGATCTGGCGGGCCTCGCGCTCGAGGTCCGCGGCGGGCAGCCCGTGGGCGGCCTTCAGCCGGCCGACCTTCTGCGTGAACTTGAAGCGCTCGGCGAGCAGGTGGATCAGCGCCGCGTCGATGTTGTCGATGCTCTGACGGATCTGCACGAGCTCGGCCCGCGCCAGGGACTCCTCGTGCGACGGCTCCTCGTGCGACAGCTCCTCGGTCATGCCCCGACCCTAACGGACCGCCCCCGGACACGACGACGGCCCCTGCCCGGAGTCCGGGAGGGGCCGTCGAGAGGGCCCGGTCAGTCGACCAGGTTGATCTGCACGGGGATGTTGCCGCGGGTGGCGTTGGAGTACGGGCAGAGCTGGTGCGCCGCGTCGGCGACCTTCTGCGCGTCCTCGGAGCTCGCCTTCGGCACGTAGACGTCGAGCTCGACCGAGAGGCCGAAGCCGTCGGAGTCGTTCTTCCCGATCGAGACGCTGGCCGAGACGGCCGCGTCGGTCGTGTCGATCTTCAGCTGGCGACCGGCTCCGTGCAGGGCGCTGAGGAAGCAGGCGGAGTAGCCGGCCGCGAACAACTGCTCGGGGTTGGTCCCCTCGCCGGAGCCGCCGAGCTCCTGCGGGGCGCGGGTGTCGAGGTCGAGACGGTCGTCCTCGGTGCGGACGTGGCCGTCGCGTCCTCCACCGGAGGCGTGGGCGATGGCGGTGTAGAGAGCATCCATCCCCCCATCCCACCACTCGGCCGCCGTGAGTCGGGTGAACGCGGGATGCACGTCCGTGCGTTCTCCCGGGAATCCCCCTCGGGAACGCTCCGGGGAGCGTCAAGCCCCTCCCCCTCGGCGCCCTCCGGGTGTGCGGTGGAGGGACACCGACCCCGACCGGCGCGAGCCGGAGAACGGACACGAGCATGCGAGCACTCACCTGGCAGGGCATCGAGAAGGTCTCGGTCGAGACCGTCCCCGACCCCCGCATCCAGCAGCCGACCGACGCGATCGTCCGGATCACCTCGACCGCGATCTGCGGCTCCGACCTGCACCTCTACCGCCTCCTCGGGCCCTACATCGACCGCGGGGACGTGCTCGGCCACGAGCCCATGGGCGTCGTCGAGGAGGTGGGCTCCGGAGTCACCACCCTGAAGCCCGGCGACCGGGTCGTCGTGCCCTTCACCATCGCCTGCGGCGAGTGCTTCATGTGCCGCCGAGGGCTGCAGTCGCAGTGCGAGACGACGCAGGTCACCGAGTACGGCTCGGGAGCGGCGCTCTTCGGCTACACGAAGATGTACGGCCAGGTCCCCGGCGGGCAGGCCGAGCTGCTCCGCGTGCCGCTGGCCGACTACAACACGATCGTCGTCGGCACGGACCTGCCGGACGAGCGCTACCTCTTCCTCAGCGACATCGTGCCCACCGCGTGGCAGGGCGTGGAGTACGCGCAGGTGCCCGACGGCGGGACCCTGGTCGTCTTCGGACTCGGCCCTGTCGGCCAGTTCGCGGCGCGGATCGGCGCCCACCGCGGCTACCGCGTCCTCGCCGTGGAGCCCGTCGCCGAGCGGCGCGCGATGGCCGAGCGGTACGGCGTGGAGACGTTCGACCTGTCCGACGACATCGCCGCGCAGCTGCGCGACCTCACGGACGGGCGCGGCCCCGACTCCGTCGTCGACGCGGTCGGCATGGAGGCGCACGGCTCGCCGGTCGGCTCGTTCGCGCAGTCGATGGCGGGGCTCCTGCCCGACCCGATCGCCCGCAAGGCGATGGACACGGTCGGCGTCGACCGCCTCGCCGCAGTGCACGCCTCCCTCGACCTGGTGCGCCGCGGCGGCACCGTGTCGCTGAGCGGGGTCTACGGCGGAGAGGCCGACCCGATGCCGCTGAAGTCGATGTTCGACAAGCAGGTGACGGTGCGGATGGGCCAGTGCAACGTGAAGCGCTGGATCGACGACCTGCTGCCGCTGGTGGAGGACTCCTCCGATCCGCTCGGCGTGATGGACCTCGTGACCCACCGGGCGCCGCTCGAGGACGCTCCGGCCCTCTACGAGACCTTCCAGAAGAAGGAGGACGGCTGCATCAAGGTCGTCCTGCACCCCTAGCCGGGGAACAGCGAAGGCGGCGCCCCCCGAGGGGAGCGCCGCCTTCGCGGTACTGCCGAGACCTACTTGAAGACGTCCTTGACGTCCTCGCCGGCCTTCTTGGCCGAGGCCGCGGCCTGGTCCTTCTGGCCTTCGGCCTTCAGGCTGTCGTCGTTCTTGTGGTCGCCCAGGGCTTCCTTCGCCTTGCCGGCGATGTCCTGAGCGGCGTTCTTGATCTTGTCATCGAGCCCCATGGTGGTGCCTCCTTCGCTGATCGTTGGCACGACCGTAGGACCGGGAACTGCCCGCTTCCTGGGAGCGGGAAGGGGCTTGCCCGGGTGCCCGCTGGACTGCGATGATTCGCGCCCTCGACCGGGGCCGGCCGGCCGAGGGCGCGGGATCAGGTCGCCGGGGTGGCGGACTCGGACGGAGCGGACTGCGAGGGCGCGTTCGTGGGCGTCTGCGACGATCCGTCGTCGGCGCTGGTGGGCACCGCGCTCCCCGACTGGTACGGCGTCTGGGCGTCGCCGGTGCAGCCGGCCAGCAGGCCGATCGTCAGAGCGGAGGCGCCGAGCGCCCCGAGGACCCGTGCGGCGCTCACTTGCCCGTCACCGCGTCCTTGACGGCCCCCACTGCCTTCTCGACGATGTTCGGCTTCGGGTCGGTGCCGTAGAGGCGCTCGTCCGGCTGCGTGGGCGGGGGCATCGGGACGTTGCCGCCGGGCTCCGCGACACGGTAGCTGAACTCTCCCTTGCCGTCCGGGGTCGGGCCCGAGGCCCAGCTGCCCTCGGAGGCCGCTGCTCCGTCCGAGAAGTTGATGTACTCGTACGACACGGAGCGCTCCTCCTTCGAGATCGGGAAGTTCGAGGGCACGGGCAGGTCCTCCCGGCCCTCCGCGCGCAGCTCGGCGGCCGCCGCGATCCACTGGTTCTGGTGCATGGTGTCGCGGGCCAGGAGGAACGACAGGAGGTCGCGCACGCCGTGGTCGTCGGTCATGTGGTAGAGCCGGGCGACCTGGAGCCGGCCCTGCATCTCCGCGTTCGCGTTGGCGGTGAAGTCGGCCAGCAGGTTGCCGCTGGCGGTGATGTAGGAGCCCTGCCACGGGTTGCCCATGCTGTCGACGGGGCGCGCGCCGGCGCCGGCCACGATGGCGTGCTGCACGTCGGAGCCGCCGATGACCGCCGCGAGCACGGGGTCCTTCTTCATCGCGTCCTCGGACTGCTCGACCGGGGCCTTCTCGAGCAGCTGGGCGATCATCACGGCGATCATCTCGACGTGGCCGAACTCCTCGGCGCCGATGCCGAAGAGCAGGTCCCGGTACTTGCCCGGGTCGTGGGCGTTCCAGGCCTGGAAGCCGTACTGCATCGCCACGGTGATCTCGCCGTACTGGCCGCCGAGCACCTCCTGGAAGCGGCGGGCGAAGACCGCGTCGGGCTTCGAGGGCGTGGACGTGAATTGGAGTTCCTGACGGTGGAAGAACATGACTGGTTGCCTTTCCGGGGTAGCCGGGCGGATCCGGGTGCGGACGTCCGATGTCTGTCCTCTCGACGGTAGGGAGCCCTGTTCGCGGGTCAGAAGGGGCTTGACGCGGTGGCGGAGCAGTCGATCCACGGGCTCTCGGGCCCCGCCCTCATGGGCGCGGGATGGTAGCCCCATCGGGGGGTCAGCCGCTATGCCCTTCCCGGTACTCGAGGGCCCGAACAGACTGGCGACGCCGGCACGCATTCATTCCCCACTCGATCCTGGAAGGGACAGACGATGTCGAACATCGATCCCGCTTCACCTCCGTTCGGAGACGGCGCCGCGAACTTCGGCGCGACCGAGACCCCCATCGACAGCGGGGCGCACGTCGCCTCCACGGACACCTCCTCCGGCTCCTCCTCGGGCAGCACGGCCGACTCCGCGAAGGAGAAGGCGAGCGCCGCCGCGGGCACCGCCAAGGACCAGGCCGGCGCCGTCGCCGGCGACGCCAAGCAGGCCGCGAGCGAAGTGCTCTCGACCGGCAAGGACGAGGCCGCCAACGTGGTCCAGGAGGCCAAGGTCCAGGTCAAGGACCTCTACGACCAGAGCCGCACCCAGCTCACCGAGCAGGCCCACGCCCAGAAGGAGAACGCCGCCAAGGGCGCCCGCGCCTTCAGCGACGACCTGACCGCGCTGGCCAACGGCGAGGGCGGCAGCGACAACGCCGCCGCGAAGCTCGTCTCCCAGGCGGCCACCCGCGTGCAGGGTGTGGCCTCGTGGCTCGAGAACCGCGACCCGTCCGAGCTCCTCGACGACGTCCGCGCGTTCGCCCGCCGCCGCCCGGGTGCCTTCATCCTCATCGCCGCGGCGACGGGACTCGTCGGCGGGCGCCTCATCCGCGCCCTGACCGCCGAGGCGAAGGACGAGAAGGAGGCGACGAGCACCCGCACCGACGGGCCCGAGTTCGACGCCCCCGCCTCGACCACCGCGTACTCCGACGCCTCCGCGTACGACGCGCCCGTCGCGTCCGCCTACGGCACCGTCGGATCGAGCTCCCTCGAGCGCGACTACGCGCCGACCGAGCCCGTCGCCGACCCGCTCGACGGCGGCTTCCCGAACGGCGGCCGGCTGTGACCGACCCGACGGGCGTCCACCGCTCGACGGAGACGCCCGACCAGCGGGCCGGGTCGACGTCGCTGGGCGATCTGCTCGGCGAGGTCTCGCGCGACCTCTCCACCCTGATCCGCCAGGAGATGGCCCTCGCCAAGGCCGAGCTCAAGGAGTCCGCCGGCAAGGCGGGCAAGGGAGCGGGCCTCCTCGGCGGGGCGGGGTACGCCGCGCTGATGGCCGTGCTCTTCCTCTCGATCGCCCTCTGGTGGGGCCTGGGCACTCTGATCGGCAACGGCTGGTCCGGAGTGGTCGTGGCCGTCATCTGGGCGATCGTGGCCGCGATCCTCTACGCGGTGGGCCGCAAGAGCCTGAAGCAGGTCGACGGCGCTCCCGAGACGGTCGACTCCCTCAAGAAGATTCCCGACACCCTCAAGCCGAACGGGGCAGGACGATGACGTACGACGCAGGACAGAACAAGACACCCGAGGAG
The DNA here is from genome assembly GCF_002932015.1 of Rathayibacter sp. AY1H3. NCBI lineage: Bacteria > Bacillati > Actinomycetota > Actinomycetes > Micrococcales > Microbacteriaceae > Rathayibacter > Rathayibacter sp. AY1H3. The sequence goes on along the minus strand of NZ_PSUU01000027.1, from coordinate 13,038 downwards.
ATCCGGGCGGACATCGAGCGCACGCGCCTCGAGCTCGGCGGAGACGTCGACGCGCTGGCCGAGAAGGTCAGCCCGTCCGCCATCGCGCAGCGTCAGACCGACAAGGTCAAGTCGGCCGTGGGCTCCGTCCGCGACCGCGTGATGGGCTCGGCGCACGACGCCTCCGACTCGCTCTCGAGCGGTGCGGGCTCGGCGAAGGCCAAGGCCGAGGGCAACCCGTTCGCCGTGGGGCTCATCGCCCTCGGCGCCGGACTCCTCGTCGCCTCGCTCATCCCCGCCTCCAGCAAGGAGAAGGAGGCGGCGAGCCGCGTCAAGGAGCAGGCCCAGCCGGTCGTCGACAAGGTGACCGACGCGGCCAAGGAGGCGGCGAGCGAGCTCCGCGAGCCCGCGCAGCAGGCCTTCGCCTCCGTCAAGGAGACCGCGACCGACGCCGCGCAGAACGTCAAGGAGGCGGGCACCTCCGCCACCGACGACGTGAAGGACTCTGCCCGCGAGGCCAAGCACGCCGTCCAGGAGGACGTGCAGCACTGATCCGTCGGCGCTGACAGGGCGGTGGGCCTCCGGGCCCGCCGCCCTTCGTCGTGCCGCCGGGAATACACCGCCGCCCGCGCTCCTTGCCCTCCGTATGCGATCGATCGTCTACTCCCGCACCGGTGACTCCTCCGTCCTCTCCCTCGTCGACCGGGAGGAGCGGGCGCCGGGCGCCGGCGAGGTCCGCGTCCGCGTCCTGGCGTCGGGCGTGAATCCGACCGACTGGAAGGCGCGCGCCGACGGCGACCTCGCGTTCGACGAGGTCGTGCCGAACCAGGACGGCGCCGGTGTCGTCGAGGCGCTCGGCGAGGGCGTCGAGGGCCTGGCCGTCGGCGACCGGGTCTGGATGTACCTCTCCGCGCACCGCCGCCCCACCGGCACCGCGCAGGAGTCGGCGGTGCTCGCCGCTGAGCACGTCGTGCGCCTGCCCGAGGGCGTCGGCACCGACGTCGCCGCGAGCCTCGGCGTCCCCGCGATGACCGCCCACCGCGCCCTCACCGTGCACGAGCACGGCCCCTCCCGCCTCGCCCCCGGCGCCCTCGCCGGCCGCACCGTCCTGGTCCAGGGCGGCGCCGGAGCCGTCGGGCACGCCGCGATCCAGCTCGCGGTCTGGGCCGGGGCGACCGTCATCGCGACGGTGAGCAGCGACTCCAAGGAGCGGCTCGCCCGTGCGGCCGGTGCGCAGCACGTGCTGCAGTACCCGGACGACGCGCTCGCCGACCGGATCCGCGAGCTCGCCCCCGAGGGCGTCCAGCACGTGGTCGAGGTCGCACCGGCTCAGAACGCCGCGCTCGACGTCGAGGTGCTCGCCAACCACGGCAGCATCGGGTACTACGCGAACAACAACGGCGACGAGTTCACCGTGCCGATCGTCGCGAGCTTCGCGAAGAACGCCCGCTGGCAGGGCCTGCTGCTCTACACCGTGGGCGAGGAGGCGCTGCAGGCCGCGGCCGAGGACATCACCGCGGCGCTCGTCGACGGCGCGCTCCCGGTGGGCGAGGAGGCGGGCCTCCCGCTGACCTGGTTCCCGCTCGAGGAGACCGCGGCCGCCCACGACGCGGTCGAGCAGGGCACGACGGGAAAGGTGCTCATCCGCGTCGCCGACTGACCGGGAGGGCTCGCCTCTGATCGACTCCCGGCCGGATCATCCCCGGAGCGGGGGCGAGCCCGGGACGGTCGAGCGGTCGGCCAGGCCGGCCACGAGCTCGGCGAGCGCCTCCTCGGCCGTGCGGGTCGGCGCCCAGCCGAGCTCGGCGCGGGCGCGCTCGGTCGACATCACCGGGACGTTGCCCGCGATGTCGAGCCAGCCCGCGTCGGTGCGCTGCAGGCGCAGGTGCCAGGTCGCGGTGACGACGGAGCGGAGCAGCCCGAACGGCACCGTGACCAGGCGGGCGCCGAAGGCGTGCGCCAGCCGCTCCGGAGTGAGGACCGGCTCGGCCGCGATGTTGAAGGCCCCGCCGGCGCGCCGGTCGAGCGCGCGCCAGAAGGCGTCGGCCACGTCGTCGGCGTGCACGCCCTGGAAGACGATGCTCCGCGGCAGCGGCAGGACCGGGATCCGGACCGCCTTCAGCCACCGCGTCGGGTAGTGGGGACCGGCGAAGAGCCCGGCGATCTCCGTCGCCGCTCCGCGCTGGAAGACGAGCCCCGGGCGCAGGCGTGTGACGACGATCTCGGGGTGCCGCTCCTCGAAGGCGTCGAGCTGCCGCTCGTTCGCGGCCTTGTGGCGGCTGTAGGTCGAGGTGTGCAGGCCGCCCGTGGGCCAGTCCTCGGTCACCCGGATCGACTTCGGCGCGGCGCTGTAGGCGCCCACGGACGAGGCGACGGCGACCTGGCCGACTCCCGCGGCGGCGACCGCCTCGAGCACGGCCGCGGTGCCTCCGACGTCGACCAGCCGCTGGAACGGCTCGTCGTGGCTGGGCTGCAGCGCCCAGGCGAGGTGGACGACGGCGTCGACGCCGGCGAAGGCCTCGCGGAGCCGCCGCGGGGCGACGCTCGACGCGAGGTCGATCTCGACCCAGCGCACGTCGCGGTACTCCTCCGAGCGGAGCCGAGGGGCCCGGCGGGCGATGCCCACGATCTCCTCCACCCCGGCCTCGCCGTGCAGGCGCCGCAGCAGCGCCGTCCCCAGGTTGCCGGTCGCCCCGACGATCGCGATCCGCATGGCGTCATCCCTCCGGGAGCGGCGTACGCCGACCCCCTCCTCCGAGGCTAGGCAGGGGCGCCGCCGCGGAGGAGCCGCTTGACAGCGGGCACGACGGGACGCTCGGCGGGGACCGCCGGCGGCCGGCGGGGTGAACGCTCCTCCCCAGGGCGGATGCGGCCTAGACCACGGCGGGAGCGGGCGCATCCCCCCGCGCGGCCGGCCGCCGATCCCTAGCCTGGGACGATGCTGCCGACACCGCCCCGCCGCGCCCTCCCCGTGCGACACGAGGTCGAGGGCGTCACGCTGCGGACGGTCGACACCGGTCCGGCCGGAGCGGGCGCGGTGTTCGTCCTGATCCACGGGATCGGGATGTCGCACCACACCTTCTCGCCGCTCGCCGCCCGCCTGAAGCGGCACGGCCGGGTGATCGGCGTCGACCTCGCCGGCTTCGGCGCGAACGGGCGACCGCGGCGGAGGGTCGGCCTCGAGGACCACGCGCGGCAGGTCGAGCAGGTCCTCCGCGGACTGGGCGTCTCGCGCGCGGTCGTCGTCGGGCACTCGATGGGGTCGCAGGTGGCGGTCGAGCTGGGGCTGCGCGCGCCCGGCCTGGTCGACGGCGCGGTGCTGATCGGGCCGGTGGTGGATCCGCAGCGGCCCGGAGCGGTCCGCCAGGGGCTCGCGCTGCTGCGGGACTGCCTCGGCGAGCCGGTGGGCGTCGACGCGATCCTGCTGGCCGACTACCTGCGCGGCGGCCTGCGCTGGTACCTGCGCCAGCTGCCCGAGATGCTGAGGCATCCGGTGCAGGAGCGCGTCGCCCGACTGGAGGTGCCGGTCCTCGTCGCCCGCGGCCGCGACGATCCGATCGCCACCCGTGACTGGTGCGAGCGGCTCACGGCCCGCGCGCGCGAGGGGCGGCTCGTCGAGTTCGCCGGCTCGCGCCACGTCGTCCCCCGCACCGAGCCCGGAGCGCTCGCCCGCGAGATCCTCCGCTTCGCCGCTGCGCTCGGCGAGAGGCCCGCCGCCCCGCTGCCCCTCCGGTCGGAGCCCGCCGCATGAGCCGGCTCCGGCGCCTGGTGCGCGACGCCGTCTGGTGGATCCGCGACTACGCCTACGCCGTCGCCTGGCAGGTACGCGGCGTCCTCTCGCGCCGCGCCCCGGACGACTACCTCGACGGCGACCGGCGGCCCGTCGTGGTCCTGCCGGGGATCTGGGAGACCTGGTCCTTCCTCCGCCCGATCATCGATCCGCTGCACGAGCGCGGGCACCCTCTCCACGTGCTGACGAGCCTCGGCCGCAACGGCCGCCCGGTCGCCCGGACCGCGGAGGACGTGGCCGCCTACCTCGCCGAGCACGGGCTCCGCGACGTGGTGATCGTCGCCCACAGCAAGGGCGGACTGATCGGCAAGTACGTGATGACCGAGCTCGACCCGGACGGCCGGGTCGACCGGATGGTCGCCGTGGCGACTCCGTTCGGCGGCTCCCGCTACGCGCCCTACCTGGTCCTCCGGAGCCTGCGCGCCTTCTCGCCGCGCGACGCCACGACCCTGCTGCTGTCGAGCCGCTCCGGAGCGAACGCGCGGATCACCTCCGTGTTCGGCCTCTTCGATCCGCACATCCCCGAGGGCAGCATGCTCGAGGGCGCGGTCAACGTCCGGATCGAGACCGGCGGGCACTTCCGCATCCTGAGCGACCCCGAGACGCTCACCGCGGTCGTCACGGCGGTCTCTGCGGAGGAGCGCGCCGACGGAGAGGCGCCCTGACGGCGGCGGAACCCCTGACGACTCCGTAGCAACCCGCGTCGCCGCGGCGGAACCCCCTGGCGCCTACGGCCCGCGAGGCGGAGCGTGGAGCCATGCCCGCCTCCTCCACCGGCCCGACCGAGCTCCTCCTCGTCCGCCACGGCGAGAGCCTCGCCAACATCGCGGCGAGCGCCGCCGAGGCCTCGGGGGCGCACGAGATCGCCGTCGACCGCCGCGACCCCGACGTCGAGCTCTCCCCCGCCGGCGAGGAGCAGGCGCGCGCGCTCGGCCGCTGGCTGGCCGAGGAGGCGCGGCCCGCCTCCGCCTGGACGTCGCCCTACCGCCGCGCCTCCGCGACCGCGCGCCTCGCCCTCGGAGAGGCCGGCATCGACCTGCGGCTGCGCCCCGACGAGCGCCTGCGCGACCGCGACCTCGGCGTCACCGACCGCCTCACCTCCGCCGGCGTGCGGGCCCGGATGCCCGAGGAGGCGGCGCGGCGCGAGTGGCTCGGCAAGTTCTACTACCGGCCGCCGGGAGGAGAGGCCTGGACGGACCTCGCGCTCCGCGTCCGCGCCTTCGTCGACCACCTCGCCGTCGCCGCGCCTCCCGGGCCGGCGATCCTCTTCTGCCACGACGCGGTCGTCCTCGTCCTCCGCTACGTCCTCGAGGGCCTCTCCGAGCACGAGCTGCTCGACATCGGCGCCTCGACGCCCGTCGCCAACGGCTCCGTCACGCGTCTCGTCCGCGACGGCGACGCGTGGCGCCTCGAGCTCTTCAACCGCACGTCCCACCTCGAGCGCTCCGGCGCCCCCGTCACCCGGCACGACGACCGCGCAGCCGGAGAAGGAGACCCTCATGAGTGACCTCGTCTCCCGCGCCCTGCTCGAGCAGCGCTGGCCCCTCCCGGAGCCCGGAGGCTCGAAGCACTCCCGCGGCGACGTGGTCGTCGTCGGCGGCGCCCGCAAGACGCCCGGCGCCGCGATCCTCGCGGGGATCGCCGCGCTGCGGACCGGCGCGGGTCGCATCACGCTCTGCGTCGCCGAGTCGGTCGCGTCGGCCACCGCGGTCGCGCTGCCGGAGTGCGGAGTTGTCCCGCTCGCGGAGACGCGCACCGGCTCCGTCTCGGGCCGCGGGCTCGACGTCCTGGCCGGCGAGCTCTCCTCCGCCGACGTCGCCCTGATCGGACCCGGCCTGGACGACCCGCGCGCGACCGCCGCGACCCTCCGTGCCCTCGCTCCGCTCCTCGACGACGTGCCGGCCGTGCACCTCGACGCCTTCCCGCTCGGAGTCCTGCCCGGGCAGCGCCGTCTCGCGCGGAGGCTCGCGGGCCGGCTCCTGCTGACCCCGAACTCGGAGGAGGCGTCCCGGCTCCTCGGCGAGGAGGTCGACGACGTCGAACGGGCCGCCCTCGCGGTCGCCGAGCGCTACGGCGCGGTGGTGAGCCTGTTCAACACCATCGCCTCGCCGGACGGCGACGCGGTGCGGATCGAGGGCGAGCACCCCGGGCTGGCCACCGCGGGCAGCGGCGACGTGCTCGCCGGAGCGACGGCGGGCCTGCGCGGGCGCGGCGTCGATCCGATGGGCGCGGCCGCGTGGGGCGCGTTCCTGCACACGGAGGCGGACTCGCGCCTCTCCGCGCGGATCGGCCCGGCCGGGTACCTCGCGAGCGAGATCCCGGGGGAGTTCCCGCGCGTGCTGGCGGGCTGAGCGGGGCGGGTGCATTGAGGTCGGCAGCCGTTCCGAGGCGGGCCGGCGGTGCGAGCGCCCCGGCCCGGGCCGGCGGCGTGAGCGGCGGCGATCACCGTGACCGCGGCGTCGACCTCAGTGCGCGACGTCGGCGACCGAGAACGCCACTCCCGGCGTGATCAGGATCGAGGTCTCGCGGGGCTCGCCCTCGCCCTGGTTCACCGTGATCCAGCGCGACGCGGAGCCGTCCAGGGCGCGGTCGATGCTCTCGCGCACCTCCGCGGCCGACGTCTCGCTCAGGCTGAACGGCGCTCCGCCGTAGATGATCTCGACGCGCTTCACAGCATGCTCTCCTCGCTCTGACGGGCGGTCCCGTGGGGCTCCTCGCTGATCCGCAGCCCGTGCGCCGTGTGCGAGTCGGCGAGCAGCTGGCGGATCCAGTCCGGGTTGATGTTCGGGGCACGGCCGCCGTGGTACTTGAAGCGCAGCGGGATGGCGGGGTGCAGCCAGATCGAGGTGCGTCCGTCGCCGACCGCCTGCGAGTCCTTCCACGAGAAGTAGAAGGACTCGTTGCGCGCGAGCTTCGAGCCGATCACGATCTGCAGGTGCGCCAGCAGACGGTCGTCGAAGTCGGCCTCGAGGGTCGAGTCGTAGATCAGTCGCCCCATCAGGCGGTTCTCCGTTCGGGAAGTCGCCCGTCCGCGAAGGATCGGGCGGAGTCGTGAGTGTCGATCCTACCGGCGCCCCGGATGCTCACCAGGAGTCGTCCTCCCCGTGGAAGTGCGGGATCTCGGTGTCGACGGCGGAGAGGGGCCCGGCGCCGCCGTCCTCCTCGGCCACGGGGTGCGAGACGCCCAGGCGGGCCGTCTCGCGGGTGAAGCGCTCGACGAGCTCCTCGTCGAGCAGTTCCTCGGCTCCGTCGTCCTCGGACTCCGAGAACAGCTGGCTCGCCGGTCCGATCAGCAGCGCCGCCCGTCCGGGCCGGCCGGACTCCTGGCGGATCGGGATGTCGACCGTGATCGACCCCTTGGTGAGCGCCAGCGCCTCCGCGTAGGCCAGCAGCGACCGCGCGATGGCGGTACCCGTCAGCACGGAGCTGCCGGCGTAGTGGATGCGTTCCATGCCTCCTTCCTACTCCTCGGGCGGCCGCCCGGTCAGCGGTTGCGCGGTCGAGGGAGGGAGCGCTAGCGCCGCGTCGATCCGGCGGTCGAGCGCGTCGCGGACGGCCGGCCACTCGGCCGCGAGGATCGAGTGGACGGCCGTGTCGCGCCACGAGCCGTCGGCCCGCCGCTGGTCGTGGCGGAGCACCCCCTCGAACACGGCGCCGAGGCGGAGGATCGCGGCCCGCGAGCGCGCGTTCACCGCATCCGCCTGGAGCTTCACCCGCTCGTAGCCGCTGTCGAAGGCGAGCCCGAGCACCAGCCGCTTCGCCTCCGGGTTCACGACGGTGCCCCACGTCTCGGGCGCGTAGGCCGTCCAGCCGAGGTGGGCCGCCTCGCGCGTCTCGTCGAAGTCGGCCAGCGAGGTCGTGCCGACGACGCGCCCCTCCTGCAGCACAGCGAACGGCAGGCCCGTGCCCCAGGGGTAGTAGCGGTCGACGAAGGCGCGGAACTCCTCCGGGGTGCCGGGGAGGCCGGCGGGTCCTCCTCCGTAGCCGCCGGCGAACACCTCCGGACGCCCGATCGCCCGCCCGAGCGGCTCGACGTGCTCGGCGGCGAGCGGCTCGAGGACGATCGAGCGGCCGACGAGCGTGACGGGACCGGGGCGGCGGGGACTGCTCATGCGATCAGTGTGGGGCACCGTGCCAGCATGGCTCCATGAGCACCGCCGCGCTGTTCGAGTCCGCCGCCGCCGCCCTCATCGGCCTGCTCGCGCAGGTGCGGGAGGACCAGTGGGAGCAGCCGGGGCTCGGTGTCTGGGACGTCCGCGGCCTCGCGGGCCATGCGTCGCGAGCGGTGCTGACGGTCGAGGCGTACCTCCTCGCTCCGGAGCCGCCCGAGCCGACCATCGAGGACGCGCTCGACTACTACGCCGCGCTGGCCGGGAACGTCGCCGACCCCGCGGCGGTGGCGCGACGCGGGGTCGAGGCGGGGCTGCTGCTCGGCGACAGGCCGGCTCAGGCGCTGGCGGAGGCGGCGGGCCGCGCGGTCGAGCTGGTCGCCGCCCAGCGTCCCGGCCGCCTCGTCGCCGTGGGCGGCCACGCGATCGAGCTGGACGAGTACCTCCGGACCCGGCTGCTCGAGCTGGTCGTGCACACGCTCGACCTCTCGCGGGCCACCGGGATCCCGCACGTGCTGCCCGCCGAGGCCGTCGAGGCGTGCATCGCGCTGACCGGTGGGCTGGCCGCTCGAGCCGGACGCGGCGAGGAGCTCCTGCTCGCGCTGAGCGGGCGGGAGCCCCTCGCCGCGGGGTTCTCGGTGGTGTGAGGGCGCCGGCCCTCCGGCTGCGGGTTCTGCGCGGCGCCGGCCCTTCGGCCACCGGGTCCTCCGTGGTGAGGGCGCCGGCCCTCCGGCTGCGGGTTCTGCGCGGCGCCGGCTCTCAGGCCACGGCGAGAGCGGCGACCGGCGACACCTTCGTGGCGCGGCGGGCGGGCAGCACGGCCGAGACGACCGTGATCACGACGCCCACCACGAGCACCGCCACCAGGATCGGCACCGGGACGGTCGGCGGGATCAGTCCGATGCCCGGCAGCGAGCCGAACACCGAGATCGCGCCGCACCAGCCGTAGACGATCCCGAGCACGATGCCGAGCACCGCGGCAGCGATGATCATCTGCGCAGCCTCGAGCACCACCATCGACCGCACCTGCGAGCCGGTGAAGCCGAGCGCGCGGAGCAGGCCCAGCTCGCGCCGGCGCTGCAGCACGCTGAGCGACAGCGTGTTGACCATGCCGACGGCGGCCAGGACGACCGAGAAGCCGAGCAGGACGCTCATCACCGCGGTGCTCACCTGGATGAACTGCTCGAACGCCGCGATCACCTCGGGATTCGTCTCGCCCGAGCGCTCCATGATCGTGCCGAAGGTGGCGGCGGCGACCGCGAACATCGTGACCAGCGACACTCCGATGACCAGTCCGATGACGGCGCGGGCGCTGCGCGCCGGATTGCGGACGGCGTTGGCGGACGCCAGGCGGGCGACGGGGCCCCGGCCGAAGGCGCGGCCCACGAGGGCCGTGAGCGGAGGGAGCAGGACGGGCGCCCCGAGGATCACGCCGGTGAAGGACGCCATGCCTCCGACCAGCCCGAGGAGGACGCCGCCGGGGTTGGCCAGCCCGAACACCACGCCGCCGGCGAGCAGCAGCGCGCCGACCACGACGAAGACGATCGCCGTGATGTTGCGGGCGGTGCGGCCGCGCAGCTCCTCGTAGCGGGGCTCGGCGGGGGATCCGGCGGCCTGCGACGGCGCGACCGCGAGCACGCGGCGCGATCCGGACCACGAGGCGATGACCGTCGAGGCGACCACGGCGATCAGCGGCAGCACGAGGCCGGGCGAGACGAGCGGGTAGTCGAAGCGGGGCAGGGTGCCGCTCCGGATGGCGAGCTCCGCGGCGAGCGCCACGAGAGCGACGCCGGCGACCAGGCCGATCGCCGCTCCGAGGAGCCCCTGCAGGAGGCCCGTGCGGACGATCCCGCTGCGCAGCGACCGGCCGGAGGCGCCGAGCAGGCGCAGCAGGGCGATCTCGCGGGTGCGCCCGGCGATGACGGTCGAGACCGCGTTGGCCGTGACGATCCCGCCCACGAACACCGCGATGCCGAAGAAGACGGCGCCGACCATCCCGAGCATGAGGGCGACCTGGCCGATGCCGTCGATCCCCGCTGCCGCGAAGGCCGCGACCATGTCGGCGATGACCTGCACCAGCACGGCGCCGAACGCCGCGGCGAGTGCGGCGACGGTGACGATGGCGCCCCCGCCCTGGCTCGAGCCCGTGCGCACGCCGCTCACGCCGCGCCCTCCATCGTGAACATCGCGCGCGAGATCTCCTCGGCGCTCATCCCGCGGCGGTCGTCGACGACGGCCCCGTCGCGGAGGAAGACGATGCGGTCGGCGTAGGCCGCCGCGATCGGGTCGTGGGTGACCATCGCGATCGACTGGCCGTACTCGCGGGTGGAGGCCCGGAGCAGGCTGAGGACCTCGCGGCCGGTGCGCGAGTCCAGGTTGCCGGTGGGCTCGTCGGCGAAGATCAGCTGCGGCCGGGTGGCGAGGGCGCGGGCGATCGCCACACGCTGCTGCTGCCCGCCCGAGAGCTCGTGGGGCCGGTGCGTGAGGCGCTCGCGGAGCCCGAGGGACTCGATCAGCCGGGCGATCCACTGCTCCTCGTCGCCGGTCACGGAGCGGCCGTCGAGCTCGAACGGGAGGCGGATGTTTCCGCGCACGTCGAGCGTGGGGACGAGGTTGAAGGCCTGGAAGACGAAGCCGACGCTGCGGCGGCGGAGCACGGTCAGCTCGACGTCGCTCATCGAGGTGATCTCGGCGTCCCCGAGGAACACGCGGCCGGAGGAGGCGGTGTCGAGGCCGGCGAGGACGTGCATGAGCGTCGACTTGCCGGATCCGCTGGGGCCCATCACCGCGGTGAACTCGCCCCGCTCGATCGAGAGCGTGACGTCGTCGAGGGCGACGACGGGCGGCGTGCTGCCGTAGAGCTTGCGCACGCCCTCGACGCGCGCCACGACGGAGGAGGTCTGGTTCTGCATGTCCTCGACGCTACGGAGGCACCCGTGTCGCCGGCGTCGTCCGCAGTGGCTCGCCGCGTCATCCCTCCGGCGGATCCGCGATGGTCCTGCGGGGTCAGCGGGGCCGGAGCCCCGCCCGGCGGAGGGCGAGGGCCGCCAGCGCGGCGGTGACGGCGGGGTCACCGGTCCGCCAGCCCGCGGCGGCCTCCGGGTGCGCGGCGAGGATGTCGCGGGGGGACGCCCGGGTGAGCGCGCGAAGGGCCAGCAGCTCGGTTCCGCCACCGGTCGAGCCGAGGGCGCGCAGCTCGGCGGTCCGGCGGGCGAAGCGGAGCCGGGGCCGGAGCCAGAGCACGGCCAGGAGCAGGAGCGGGAGGCCCCCGACGGCGAGCCCGGCGACCACGGCCAGGGCGCTCGCGAGCTGCTGCTGGTCGCGTCCGGCGGCGGCCAGCACGGAGCCGGCCCCGCTCGCCTCGTCGAACGGCGCGCGCACGGCGTCGCCGAGCAGGGGGATGCCGCCGAGGGTGGTCCCGGCGTCGCTCATGGTCGAGCCGAAGCCGCTGCCGGCGCTCTCGAGCCGCCGGCCGATCTCGGCCAGGCCGGCGATCAGCGAGCCGACCGCGATCCCCGCGGCGATCGCCACGACGGCCACGCCGAGAGCGAGGGCGTCGGCCATGATCTGCCGCGCGCGGACGGCCGGGAGGTCGGCGTAGATCTGCATGCGCCGATTATCCGGCGCGCTCGGCGGCGGGCGTGTCCACACCGGCGGAAGGATTCGTCGAGAGGGCCCGGGATCCGCGTCACTCCGCGAGGTCCCCGACGTTCTTCCTCCGTTGTGACCACGTCGGCCGCCTCCGAGAGGTCTGCCCGACCCGGCTCCTCGCCGCTTCTAGTCGAGCAGGTCGTGCAGCACGACGACCTGCTCGCGCTCCGGCCCGACGCCGATCGCCGAGAACCGGGCACCGCTCATCGCCTCGAGCGCGCGCACGTAGTCCTGCGCGGTCTGCGGCAGGTCCGAGAACTCGCGGCAGCCGGAGATGTCCTCCTGCCAGCCGGGGAACTCCTCGTAGATCGGCTTCGCGTGGTGGAAGTCGCTCTGCGAGACCGGGACCTCGTCGTGGCGCACGCCGTCGACGTCGTAGGCGACGCAGACGGGGATGGTCTCGAGGCCCGAGAGCACGTCGAGCTTGGTGAGGACGAAGTCGGTGACCCCGTTGATCCGCGCCGAGTAGCGGGCGATCGGGGCGTCGTACCAGCCGCAGCGGCGCGGGCGGCCGGTCGTGGTGCCGAACTCGAAGCCCTGCCGGCGGAGGTACTCGCCCCACTCGTCGAAGAGCTCGGTCGGGAACGGGCCGGCGCCGACGCGGGTCGTGTACGCCTTGATGACCGCGATGACGCGGTCGATGCGGTTCGGTGCGACTCCGGAGCCGGTGGCCGCTCCTCCCGAGGTCGCGTTGGAGGAGGTGACGAACGGGTAGGTGCCGTGGTCGACGTCGAGCATCGTGGCCTGGCCGGCCTCGAACAGCACCGTCCTGCCGGCGTCGAGCGCCTGCGAGAGGATCAGCGACGTGTCGGCGACCATCGGGCGCAGGCGCTCGGTGTACTGCAGCAGGTCCTCCAGCACCTGCTCGACCAGGATCGCGCGGCGGTTGTAGACCTTCACCAGCAGGTGGTTCTTCTGGTCGAGGGCGCCCTCGACCTTCTGGCGGAGGATGTTCTCGTCGAAGAGGTCCTGGATGCGGATGCCGACGCGGTTGATCTTGTCGGCGTACGCCGGGCCGATGCCGCGGCCGGTGGTGCCGATCTGGCGCTTGCCGAGGAAGCGCTCCGTCACCTTGTCGAGGGTGCGGTGGTAGCTGGTGATGACGTGCGCGTTGGCGCTGACGAGCAGCTTCGACACGTCGACGCCGCGGGCGCTCAGCGCCTCGAGCTCGTGGAACAGCACCTCGATGTCGACGACGACGCCGTTCGCGATGACCGGGACGACGCCCGGGGTGAGGATGCCGGAGGGGAGCAGGTGCAGGGCGTACTTCTCGTCGCCCACCACGACGGTGTGCCCGGCGTTGTTGCCGCCGTTGAACTTCACGACGTAGTCGACGCGGCTGCCGAGGAGGTCGGTGGCGCGTCCCTTGCCCTCGTCGCCCCACTGGGCGCCGGTGATGACGATTGCTGGCATGGCGTGTCCTTCTCGACGGGAGGGGCGGCCGAGGCGATCGGAGCGGCGGTGGCGGCTCCGAGTGCGACGACGGCGAGGAGGCTTGCGGCGCGGAGT
>NZ_PSUU01000026.1:0-53804 GCF_002932015.1 Rathayibacter sp. AY1H3 | reverse complement strand
GGGCGGGAGGCGGGCCGGCGCGGTGATCGTCGACCACGGGCTGCAGGAGGCGTCGGCGGAGGTCGCGCGGCGGGCCGCGGGTGCGAAGACGAGGGTGGTGCCGCGGCGGGTGGCGAGGACGCCGGGGAGGTCGACGCCCTTCTGGCCGTGCCAGTCGGTGACCAGCGCGGCGACCGCCAGCGTCTGCGAGCGCGAGAGCGCGACTCCGAACTCGTTCGCCACGACCAGGCGGATGATCCGCTGCCGCAGCGCCGGCGGGTCCGCGGCGAGCCCGCGCGCGTCGACCGTGACGTGCCCCGCCTCGTCCTGGCCCACCAGCTCGAGCGCCCAGTCGAGGGCGAGCGCGTCGAGCGCGTCCCCGTCCTCCCGCAGCTGCTCGGCCGTGCGCGCCAGAGCCTGGGCCACTCCCGGCCCGAGCTCGTCCTCCAGCACGGGCAGCACGCGGTTCCGCACCCGGACCCGCGAGTAGCGGGGGTCGTCGTTGTGCGGGTCGTCCCACGGCACGAGCCCCTGGTCGGAGCAGGCGAGGCGGGTCGTCTCGCGGCGCAGGCCCAGGAGCGGCCGCCTCAGCGGCCCGCTCACCGGCGCCATCCCGTGCAGCGAGGCCGCACCGGCTCCGCGGGCGAGCCCCAGCAGCACCGTCTCGGCCTGGTCGTCGAGGGTGTGGCCCAGGAGGATCGCGGCGGCGCCCGTCGCGGTCAGCGCGTCGTCGAAGGCGCGGTAGCGCGCGCTGCGGGCGGCCGCCTCCGGACCGCCCTCGGCGGACACCGTCACCACCTCGCGCAGCACCGGAGCGAGCCCCAGCCCGTGCGCCTGCTCCGCGGCCCGCCGCGCGACCTCCGCCGACGCCTCCTGCAGCCCGTGGTCGACGATCACCGCGCCGGCCCGCCTCCCGCCCCGCGGGGCCTCGAAGCCGACCGCCGCCGCGAGCGCGAGCGAGTCCGCTCCCCCGCTCAGCGCGACCAGCACGAGCGCTCCGGGGTCGAGCCCGTCGAGGCTCTCGCGCACCGCCCGCCGCAGATCGGCGACGGCGGGGGTCAGGCGGGGGCGATCGGGCACATCAAGTAACGTAATGCCAGCGATCCGCCCCTCCCGCGCGCGCACCCGCGCGAGCGTTCCGGAGGCCGATCCGTCCGCCGATGCGCCGCTCACGGCGCCACCGACTCAAGGAGAGAGCATGGCCGCATACGACGTCGTCGTCGAGATCCCCAAGGGGAGCCGCAACAAGTACGAGGTCGACCACGAGACCGGTCGCGTCTACCTCGACCGCGTGCTCTTCACCTCCTTCGTCTACCCGACGGACTACGGGTACTTCGAGAACACCCTCGGCCTCGACGGCGACCCGGTCGACGCGCTGGTGCTGCTCGAGTACCCCGTCTTCCCGGGCGTGGGCGTCTCCGTCCGCCCGGTCGGCGTGCTCAACATGAGCGACGAGGCCGGCTCCGACGCGAAGGTGATCGTGGTCCCCGCGAAGGACCCGCGCTGGCAGCACATCCAGGACATCGGCGACGTCCCGGAGCAGACGAAGAACGAGATCAAGCACTTCTTCGAGCGCTACAAGGACCTCGAGCCCGGCAAGTGGGTCAAGGTCGACGCGTGGGGCGACGCCGCCGAGGCGGAGCAGATCGTCCAGGACGGCATCAAGAAGCTGGCCGAAGAGGGTCACTGACCCCTCGCATCAACGAAGGAACCCCCTCCCGTCGTCTCGACAGGAGGGGGTTCTCTCGTTGTGCTGTGTGGCCGCGGCTCAGGCGGCCGGGCGGCCGACCATGCCGGCGGGCGTGCCCCAGGTGTTCCAGATGCGCACGGGCTTGCCGTAGTCGGCGGCCTCGATGATCTGGTTGTTCCCGAGGTAGATGGCCACGTGGTAGTAGTCCCCGCCGCCGCCCCAGAAGATCAGGTCGCCGCGCTGGCGCTGGCTGTAGGGGACGAGCTTGCCGGCGCCGGCCATCGTGTTGTACTGGTTCGTCGCCGAGTGGGTGCCGATGTAGATGCCCGAGGACGCGTACGAGGCCTTGGTGAGGCCCGAGCAGTCCCACTGGTCCGGGCCCATGCCGCCGAGGACGTACTCCTCGCCGAGCTGCGCCATCGCGTACGAGATCGCGTTCTCGACGGCGCCGCTGGTCGGCACCAGGACCGGAGCGGTCACCGGCTGCGGGAGCGGCTGAGCCGCCGGCTGGGCGACCGGCTGATCAGCGGGCTGGGCCGGAGCAGGAGCGGGCTGCTGCTGCGCGGGCTGCGGCGCGGCGGGCTGCGGGAGGGACGCGGTCTGACGCGACGGGGCGGCGGTGTCGGCCTGCGCCGAGGACTGCTGCTGGGCGGAGCGGGCGGTGGACTGCGCCTGAGCGGCGGCCTCCGCCTCGGCCTGCGCCTGAGCGGCGGCCTCGTCGGCCTGGCGCTTCTGCTCGCCCGCGAGGTACTGGGTCTCGGCCTCGACCGAGGAGTCCTTCAGCAGCGCGAGCTGGGCGACCAGCTCCTGCGACTTCTCCTCCTGCGCCGAGAGCGACGCGCGGGCCGACTCGGCGGCCGCGTCGGCGTCCTTGCGGGCGGCGTCGGCCTCGTCCGAGAGCGCCTGGTGCTCGGTGACGGCGCGGTCGGCCTGGTCGCCGAGCGACTCCGCGTTCTGCTTGTCGGCGAGGGCGTCGGCGTAGACCTTCTGCGACTGCTCCGAGAGCTGCGACATCGCGCCGAGCTGGTAGAGCAGGTCGCCCGCGTCCTTGCCCTTGGCCACGAGGCTGGCGGAGAGGTCGCCACCGGCGGCGCGAGAGAGGTGCGCGGCCAGCAGGCCGGCGCGCATCTTCGAGGTCTGGGCCTTGGCGGAGGCGGTGGTCGCCTTCTCCTCGAGGTCGGCGACGGCCTTCGCAGCGGCGTCGAGCGCCTCCTTGGCCTGGCGCCAGGCCTCGGCCTTCTTCATCGCGGTGATCGACTTCTCGTCGACCGCGGTCTGCAGGCTCGCGATGAGGCCGGTGATCGAGTCGATCTCGGCCTGCTTGCTCGCCTCGTCCTTCTTGGCGTTCTGCACGTCGTCCCACGAGGGGTACTTCGCGTCGTCGGCGAGGGCCGGGGTGATGCCGAGGGACGCGGTGACCGCCGTGACCGCGAAGGCGGCGGAGATGACGAGCGGGAGGCGGCCCTTCCAGGCGCGCTCCCGGGGTGCCGGGGTGAAGGTGCGTGCGGTCGTCTGTGCGTCAGCCAAGGGTGACTCCTCGTTGGGCCATGAAAGGTTGGGCGTCGACGGCGGAGCCGTTGACGCGGGTCTCGAAGTGCAGGTGGCAGCCGGTGGAGGCGCCGGTCGAGCCGACGGCGGCGATCTGCTCGCCCGCCTGGACCTGCTGGCCGACGCGGACGAAGATCCCGCCGGACATGATGTGGGCGTAGCCGGTGCTGATGCCGCTGCCGTGGTCGATCAGAACCCAGTTGCCGTAGGTGCCGTTGGGGCCCGCGTAGGAGACGGTGCCGCTGTGCGCCGCGAAGATCGGGATGCCGCAGCCGCCCGCGAGGTCGGTGCCGCGGTGGTACGAGCCGGAGGACCCTCCGCCGGTCGAGATGCTGTCGCGCGGGCCGAAGGTGCCGGTGATGCGGCCTCCGGCAGGGCGGACCCAGCCGGAGTCGCTGACGGCGCTGGAGCCGCCGCCGCCCGAGGGGGCGACGTACCCGCCACCGCCACCGCTGCCGCCGCTGGATGCGGCTGCGGCCCGAGCGGCCTCGCGGCGCGCGGCCTCGGCCTGGGCGGCGGCCTGGCGGGCGGCCTCCTCCTCGGCGAGCTTCCGGAGGCGCTCGGCCTCGCGGGCGGCGACGCCGGCCTCGTACTCGGCCACGGTCTTCGACTCGGTGTCGCGGAGCGCGGCGAGCTGCTGCTCGAGCACGACGCTCTGCTCCTGCTGCTCGGCGAGCGCGGCCTCGGACGCCTCCTGGGCGGCGGTCGCCTCGGCCAGCTTCTGCTCGGCGGCGACGCGGAGGCGCTCGCGCTCCGTCTGCGCGACCTCGGCCTGGTCGGCGAGGGAGGACGCGGTGTTGCGGGCGGTGCTGGCCTGCTCGTAGATCGCGGAGGAGCGCTCGACCAGCTTGGTCATGCTCCCGATCTTCGACAGCAGCTGGTCGGCCTGGCCGGCCTTCTGGTCGAGGAAGATGTTGACGGACAGGTCGGTGCCGGTGCTGCGGTAGAGCTGCGCGGCGAGCAGGCCCGCCTGCTGCGAGGCCTTGTCGGCCTCCTCGGCGCTGGCGGCGGCCCGGTCCTCGAGCTTCTTCGACTGGTCCGAGGCCTCGTCGAACGCCTGCTGAGCGGCGAAGTGCTCGTCGCCGCGCTGCTGCGCGAGCTGCTGGGCGGAGGCGACCTCGCTCTGGAGGTCGCCGATCAGGGACGTGATCCGGTCGACCTGAGCGGCCGCGGCGGCGGTGTCGCCCTTCGCCGCCTCGACGTCGGCCCACGACGGGTACTCGACCGCCTGGGCGGGAGTGGCGACGAGCAGGCCGGCGACGAGCGCGACGACGGCGGAGGCCAGGGCAGCACCTCGGAGTCGCCCGAGTCGCGGCGCGCCGGGGAGGCGGGCGGAACGCGGACGGCGCAGGGAGTGGGGCATGGGACCTCGGGGATAGGGGGCCCTCCCTCCGCGGCGGTGCGGCTCCGGCGCGCGGGTGGGGGGAAGAGCGATTCCGCCCCACCCTAACCGCGGCCCTGCCCGATCTCCTAGACCCGGGTCAACCCCGGACGGGGTGCACGCCGCCTGCGGAACCGTCGATTTTGCATCCTGCGCCGCGGCCCCCTATGCTTGCGTGTCGGTAGTCATGGGGGGTCGGCCGCAGGGTCGCCCCGCGAGTCTCCGGCCCCATCGTTTAGTGGCCTAGGACACCGCCCTTTCACGGCGGCAGCACGGGTTCGAATCCCGTTGGGGTCACGGATGGGTCGGTACTACCAGCACCACCAGAAGTACCAGCACCACCGGAAAGTGCGCCGGCTCGAGAGGGTCGGGGCGTGAAAATAGAACAGCCTCGAAGGCAGTATGCTTGTCTTCGCAACGAGGCCCTGTAGCGCAGTTGGTTAGCGTGCCGCCCTGTCACGGCGGAGGTCGCGGGTTCAAGTCCCGTCAGGGTCGCAAAGAGGCCCTTCCGAGAGGAAGGGCCTTTTTCAGGAGATCACCTCTCCAGCGACATCACGTCGCAACGGCTCTGTAGCTCAGTTGGTAGAGCGCACGACTGAAAATCGTGAGGTCACGGGATCGACGCCCGTCGGAGCCACTGGAACCCTCGCCTAGCTTCTACATGGCGGGGGTTTCTTCGTACCCGGAGGTCCCCGCCGCCGCGATTTGCCGCACATCCCTCCCGTTCCGGCCCGCGCCGAGCAGTGACTGCGGCCCGGATCCCGTCCAGGCGGTCTGCGTAGGCTGGCCCGGCCATGCAACCCGACGCCTTCCCGCCGCCCGATCCCGCGACGCTCGCGCCCGACTCCGCTGCGACGACGTCGTGGCCGGCCGAGCCCCTCCCCTCGGTCCACGCGCCCTACTCCTCCCTCCTCTACCTGCCCGATCCTCGGGTCCGCTGGGGCCTGCCGACCGCCGTGCTCACGATCGTCGGGATCGTCCTGCCGCTGGCCGTGCTCATCCTGCTGTTCGGGTTCGGCGTGCTCCCCTACTCCGCCGGACTCGCCTTCGCGGGGGCGCTCGCGAGCTACCTCGTCGCGCTGATCGTCCCGTTCGCGGCGTCTCGGCTGCGCGGGCTGGGCACGATGGCGGCCGACTTCGGGCTGCGGTTCCGCTGGATCGACGTGCCCATCGGGATCGGGCTCGGCATCGCGGTGCGCGTCGTGATCCTGTTCGTGCTCGCCGCGTTCGCTCCGCTCCTCCAGGACGCGCAGGGGAACCTCGACATCGACCCCGACCCGCTGTGGTTCGTGCTGAGCTCGGTCCTCATCCCCGTCGTCGTCGCGCCGCTGGTCGAGGAGGTCCTCTGCCGCGGCGTCGTGATGCGCGCGGTGCGGAACCGGATGCTTCGGGGCTCCGCGGAGTCGGCGCCGCCCACCCGCGGCCACCGGGTCTGGGCGATGGCGTTCAGCATCCTGGCGTCCACGGCGGTCTTCGCCCTGCTGCACGGGCACCAGATGGTGAACCCGGCGACGATCGTGACGCTCGGCGTGACCACGGTCACCGCGGGACTCGTGCACGGCTGGATCGCGACGATCACCGGGCGGCTCGGAGCGGCGATCGTCTCGCACGCGACGCTGAACGGCTCCGCGGTGCTGCTGCTGGCGCTGCTGCCGCTGCTGACTCCGTAGGGGGATCTCGAGACGCCCGTTGCGCGGGCTGCTCGATCGGCAGGAGTCTGGGCGGCCCGATCGGGGGCGTGGGGCGGCGCGTCAGACGTCGTAGGTGCGCGCCCCGGGCAGCGGGCCGCGGACCTGGCGGTGGAGGCGCTCCATGTCGGCGTCGAGGGTGGCGGCGGTGCGGGCCGCGTCGGCGAGGCCGTCGAGGAGCTCCTGCGGGACCTGGCGGTCGTACTTGTAGTAGATCTTGTGCTCCAGGCTCGCCCAGAAGTCCATCGCGATGGTCCGGAACTGCACCTCGACGCAGACGTCGACCGATCCGCCGGAGAGGAACACGGGCACCTCGACGATCGCGTGCAGGCTCTTGTAGCCGTTCTCCTTCGGCTCGGCGATGTAGTCCTTCACCTCGAGCACCGTCACGTCGGACTGCGAGGTGAGCAGGTCGAAGACGCGGTAGACGTCCGAGACGAAGCTGCAGGTGATCCGCACGCCGGCGATGTCGGTGATCGCGTCGGCGATGCCGTCGAAGGTCGTCTCGCAGCCCTTGCGCTCGATCTTCTCGATCAGGCTGTCGGCCGACTTGAGCCGGCTCGTGACGTGCTCGATCGGGTTGTACTCCTGCAGCTCGCGGAACTCCTCCTGCAGGATCGACACCTTCGTGACGATCTCGTCCATCCCGAACTTGTACTGGAGCATGAAGCGCGCGAAGTCGTCGCGCAGAGCGCGGATCTCGGCGACGGTGGTGGCGTCGAGCGCCTCGGCGACGGCATCCGTCAGCGGAGGGACGGCGTGCGCGGGTTCGGGGATGCGGGATTCCACAGTCGGACACCCTACGCGCGGAGTCGTTCGAGACCGGTGGGAGGCACCCGGCCTAGCCTGGGAGCGTGATCACCGAGCCCCGCCCGCTGCGCTTCTGCGCGTTCGTCATGAACACCGCCTCCCACATCCAGCACGGCCTCTGGCGCCACCCCGACGCCCGGCAGCACGAGTTCGACGACGTGCAGCTCTGGATCGACCTCGCCCGGACGCTGGAGCGCGGCCGCTTCGACGCGATGTTCTTCGCCGACGTGGCGGGGCTCTACGGTCCGGCGGACGGCGACTGGGACGTCAACGCCCGCGAGGGGCTGCAGCTGCCCAGCAACGACCCGTCGGTGCTGCTCTCGGCCCTGGCGGTGAGCACCGAGCACCTCGGCTTCGCGTTCACGAGCTCGGTGCTGCAGTCGCATCCGTTCGACTTCGCCCGGAAGGTCTCGACCCTCGACCATCTCTCGAAGGGGCGGATCGCCTGGAACATCGTCACCAGCGCCCTCGACGGCGCGGCCCGCAACTTCGGCTACGACCGGCTCGAGGAGCACGACGAGCGCTACGCCTGGGCGCAGGAGTACCTCGACGTGGTCTACAAGCTGTGGGAGGGCTCGTGGGACGACGGCGCGCTCCTGCGCGACAAGAGCGGCTCCTTCGCCGACCCGGCGCGCATCCACCGCATCGACCACGTCGGGAAGCGCTACCGCGTGCAGGGGCCGCACCTCTCGGCTCCGTCCCCCCAGCGCACGCCCGTGCTCTTCCAGGCCGGCTCCTCCCCCGCGGGCCGGCGCTTCGCCGCGCGGAACGCGGAGGCGCAGTTCGTGTTCTCGGGGTCGCCGGAGAAGACCCGCGAGCTGATCGAGGACACGCGGGCCCTCGCCGCGGCGGCCGGTCGCGGAGCGGGTGCGCCCTCCTTCTACCTGGGGCTCTCCTTCATCACCGGCGACACGGAGGAGGAGGCGCGACGCGCTGAGCGCGAGATCGACGAGTACCTCTCCTCCGACGCCTTCCTCGTGCACTCGAACCTCGGCTTCGACCCGGCGACGGGCGAGAAGCTCGACCCCGACCTGCCGCTCTCGGCGATCGAGACCTACGCCGGCCAGAGCCACCTGCAGTGGATCCGCGACGCCTCCCCCGACCGCGAGCCGACCGTCCGTGATCTGGCCCGGCTCTCGGCGAAGCTGCGCGGACGGGTCGTCGGCACTCCGGAGCAGATCGCCGACCACCTGGCGGGCTGGCGCGACGCGGGGATCGACGGGATCAACGTCGTCAACTGGATCCTGCCCGGCAGCTACGAGGAGTTCGTCGACCGGGTGATGCCGGTGCTCCAGGAGCGGGGCCTCGCGCAGACCGAGTACGCCGAGGGGACGCTGCGCCGCAAGCTGTTCGGGACGGACGAGCTGCCGGCGACGCACCCGGCGCGGGCGTACCGCGGGGCGTTCGCGGGCTGAGCCCCTGCGGGCAGGGCTCTGCGCGTCCGCTGCCCCTGCACGGGCCGCTCGCCTCGCCCCGCTCACTCCGTCGGGCGGGGGACGCGAGGGCGGGTGCGGCTCCGTAGCGTCGAGGGATGATCCAGACCTGGGGAGTCCTGACCGCGCTGTACGGAGTCGTCGTGACGGCGGTCGCGGTGCTCGCGATCGTGCTGCTGGTGCTGCTGTGCCGCCTGGTGCTCGCCGCGCGCGAGAACCTGCAGGCCTCGACGCGGCTGCGCGAGCTGCAGATCGAGCGGATGCTGCTCGAGGACGAGTAGCGGGCCGCGCGTCGCCGGCCGCGACCAGGTCTCCTCAGCGAGGAGCACTCGCGGCCGACGACGCGCGGGCCGGTCAGGGCAGAGCGGGTCGCGCCTCAGGGCGGGGCGCCCGCGGGATGAGCAGGCCGAGGGCGACGGCGACCAGCGCTCCGATCGCGCCGATCACGAACGTGGTCTCGAAGCCCTGCGAGCTCGGCAGCTGCACGTCGCCGACGGACACGGTCAGCTGCGCGAGCACGCCCGCGGTCACGGCGGAGGAGAGCGTCGTGCCGAGGGTGCGCATCAGCGAGTTCAGCCCGTTCGCGGCGGCGGTCTCCGAGGCGGGGACGGCGTGCATGATGAGCGTCGGCATCGCGGCGTAGGCGAGGCCCAGGCCGACGCCGATGAGGGCGTTGATCACCAGGATCTGCCACACCTCGCCGCCGAACGGGAGGATCAGCAGGTACGAGACCGCGATCAGCCCGGAGCCGGCGATCAGCACGAGCCGCGGCCCGGACTGCGCCGAGAGGCGGGCGGCGAGCGGGGACGTCGCCATCATCGCCAGGCCCGAGGGGGCGAGCACGAGGCTCGCCACGATCAGGCTCAGGCCGAGGCCGACGCCCGACGCGGCGGGCAGCTCGAGGCGCTGCGGCAGGGTGATCTGGGCGCCGAAGAACGCGAAGCCGACCGCCACCGAGGCGAGGTTGGTGAAGAGCACGGCGGGGCGGGCGGCCACCCGGAGGTCGACGAGCGGGCTCTCCTGCCGCAGCTCGTACCAGCCCCAGAGGAGCAGGACGGCGATGCCGCCGAGGCCGGAGCCCAGGATCGCGGGGCTCGTCCAGCCGGAGTCGTTGCCGCGCGAGACGGCGATCAGCACGCCGCTCAGTCCGAGGGCGAGGCCGATCGTGCCGACCACGTCGAACTTGCCGGGCGAGCGCAGCGTCGACACCGGTACGACCAGGAGGACGAGGACGATGTCGAGGACGCCGAGGCCCGCGGACATCCAGAACAGGACGTGCCAGTCGGTGTTCTGCGCGATGAGGGCGCTGAGCGGCAGGCCGAGCGCGCCGCCGATGCCGAGGGTCGCGCTGACCAGGGCGATCGCACCGGGGAGCCGGTCGCGGTGGAGGGTGTCGCGGAGGATCGAGATGCCGAGCGGGATGACGCCCATCACCGCGCCCTGGAGGGCCCGGCCCACGACCAGCGTCCACACGTCCCCCGCGAAGGCGCACACGATCGAGCCGATCACGAGCACGACCAGCGCGGCCACGGCCATCCGCCGCTTGCCGTAGAGGTCGCCGAGGCGGCCGGAGACCGGGGTGAGGATGCAGGCGCTGAGCAGCGTCGCGGTGATCACCCACGCGGTCTCGGTGCGGTCGGCGCCGAGCAGCGTCGGCAGCTCGGACTGGATCGGGACGACCAGCGTCTGCATGAAGGAGGCGCTCATCCCCGCGAAGGCGAGGACGGCGGTGATGAGGCGCGGGTCCGGCGAGCGGGTCAGGGAGCGTCTGTCGGAGTCGGGCACGGCTGTCCTTCGTGTCGGCGGCGGACGTGCACCCGGACCGCGGCGGCGGGCGGGCCGTCGTCGGCGGGATCGTATCGCTCGGCTCTGCTTTCGACCGGCTCGGGGCTCAACAGCGCGGGGCGCCGCTTTGTTCCCTCCTTCTCCTTCCCGCGCGCGTCGGGCAGGACGAGGATGGGCGGATGATCGACATCGAGAGCTGGATCGCCCGCTACGAGAAGGCCTGGGCCACGGACGACGCGGCCGATGTGGCCGCACTGTTCACCGAGGACGCCGAGTACTTCACGGCGCCGCACCGCGACGCGATCACTCCGCGCGACGCGATCGTGGAGTGGTGGCTGGCGGAGGAGGAGCCCGCCGACCCGACGTTCGCGTGGGGCCTGGTCGCGCTGACGGAGGAGACCGGCGTGGTGGAGGCGCGCACCGTCTATCCGGGCGACCGCACCTACCTGAACCTCTGGGTCATCCGCTTCGCCCCTGACGGGCGGGCGCGCTCGTTCACCGAGTGGTACATGGAGGAGCCGGCCGACTCCGTGTCCTGACCCGCGCGGGTCCTCATCGAGCGGCGAGGAGCGCTCAGCGGCGCCGGGTCAGAGCTGCGCGGCGGCGAAGGTGTCGCAGTCGATGGCGTCGCCCTCGAAGCCGGCCTGGAACCAGCGCTGGCGCTGCTCGGCCGAGCCGTGCGTCCACCCCTCCGGATCGACGGTGCCGGTGGCCTGCTCCTGGATGCGGTCGTCGCCGACGGCGGCCGCGGCGCCGAGCGCGTCCTGGTACTCCTGCGCCGTCACCGGCTTGAGGTAGGGCGTGCCGGTCTCGTCGGGCACCGTCGAGGCGTCGCCCACCCAGGCTCCGGCGAAGCAGTCGGCCTGCAGCTCGAGGCGCACCGAGTCCGACTCGGGGCCGGTGCCGGAGCGGTCCGCCGACTCCATCGCGCCGGTCAGGTTCTGGATGTGGTGGCCCCACTCGTGGGCGAGGATGTACATCTGCGCGAGCGATCCGCCCGAGGTGTCGAACCGGGTGCGCAGCTCGTCGAAGAAGTCGGTGTCGAGGTAGATCGTCCGATCCGGCGGGCAGTAGAACGGGCCGACCGCGGCGGTCGCGCTCCCGCAGCCGGTGGTGGTGCTGTCCTCGAACAGGTCGACGCCGGTCGGGGTCGTGTAGGCGACTCCGAGGGTCGGAGTCTGCTCGCCCCAGTAGCGGTCGAGCGACTCAGCCGCACCCTCGAGGCGGCAGTCGACCTGCGTGTTCGCGTCGGCGCCGCTGTCGCAGGCCACCGCGGTGGAGGTGACGCCCTCCGGCGAGGACCCGCCTCCGCCGAACACCTCGCCGAGGCCCGAGAGGTTCACGCCGAGCAGCTGCGAGAGCAGCGCGAGCACGACCACGCCCACCGCGCCCCCGCCGACGGCGATGCCGGTGGTGCGGCCGCGACGGCGGACCTTGCCGCCGCTGAGCTGGGAGTCGTCGTTGAAGGTCATGCCGACGAAGCTAGCGCTCCGCGGACGGGCTCCGCTCGGGCTTGCGGTCAGCCCCAGCGCGACTCGCTGGCCGAGCGGATGATCTCGAGCAGCGCCTCGCGCAGGGGGCCGTGCTCGAGCGAGCCCGGGAACATGTCGACCTCGAGGCGGTGCGCCCGGCGCCAGGCCTCGCTGCCCACGTCGGTGAGCGCGACGAGCTGCCGGCGGCGGTCCGACGGATCCGTGGTGCGCGAGACGTGGCCCTCGCGCTCGAGGCGCTCGATGGTGCGCGACATGGTCTGCACCTCGACGTGGGCCGCGGCGGCCAGCTCCTTCTGCGCGACGGGACCCGCCTGCAGGAGGTGCAGCACGATCAGGCCGGCGTGGGTGAGGCCGATCTCGGCGAGGGCGCCGTGCCAGGCGTGCTCGACCATCCGGGAGGCGGTGGAGAGCAGCCGGCCGGTGGGCCAGTCCTCCATCCCGGAGGCGTCGTCCGCGCGCATCTGATCAGGGTAGACCCGCTCCCGGGACACGACGGCACCGGGCGCGGGACGCTCAGGCACGGGCGCCCGGGCATCCCGGCCGCGAGGCGCGGACCGCCCCGCCCGTCAGGACGCGAAGCGGTCCGTCGCCTCGATCAGCGCGTCGAGGATCCCCGGCTCGTCGAAGGCGTGGCCCGCGTCGGCGATCATCCGGAAGTCGGCCTCGGGCCAGGCCCGGTGCAGGTCCCAGGCCGTGAAGGCCGGGGTGCACATGTCGTAGCGGCCCTGCACGATGACGGCCGGGATGTCGCGGAGGACGCCGGCGTCGCGGATCAGCTGCCCCTCCTCCAACCAGCCCCTGTGCACGAAGAAGTGGTTCTCGATGCGGGCGAAGGCGAGCGCGAAGACGGGATCGGACCAGTCCGCGATCAGCTCCGGCTTCTGCACGAGGGTGATGGTCGACGCCTCCCAGGTGGTCCAGGCGACGCCGGCGGGGCCGTGCACGGCGGGGTCCGCGTCGTGGAGCAGGCGGTAGTACGCCTCGATGAGGCTGCCCCGCTCGCCGGCCGGGACGACGGAGGTGTAGCCCTCCCAGAGGTCCGGGTAGACCGCGGCGGCGCCGCCCTCGTAGAACCACTCGAGCTCGGCGCGCCGGAGGGTGAAGATCCCGCGGAGGACGATCTCGCTGACCCGCTCGGGGTGGGTCTCGGCGTAGGCGAGGGCGAGGGTCGAGCCCCAGGAGCCGCCGAGCACGAGCCAGCGCTCGACGCCGAGGTGCTCGCGGAGGCGCTCGATGTCGGCGACCAGGTACCAGGTGGTGTTGGTCGAGAGGTCGGCCTCCGGCTCGCCGGCGTGCGGGGTGGAGCGGCCGCACATCCGCTGGTCGAACAGCACGATGCGGTACTTCTCGGGGTCGAACAGCCGCCGGTGGGCGGGCGAGGTGCCGGCTCCGGGGCCGCCGTGCAGGAACACGACGGGCTTGCCCTCGGGGTTGCCCGAGACCTCCCAGTAGAGCGAGTGGCCGTCGCCGACGTCGAGCATGCCGGAGTCGTGGGGCTCGATCTCGGGGTACAGAGTGCGCATGGCCCGCACCCTACCGACTGTCAGGGTCGCGGTCCGCGAGGCGGGCGGCCCGGCCCCGGAGTGGGCGGGAGCGCCCGCGTCCACCCGGCGCACCCGCCTCCCGCGGTCGTTACTGTGGAGCGGACCTGCACGCCCCCGTCGAAGGAGCCCCCATGCCCACCACTGTGCGCGGCGTCATCGCCCGGTCGAAGGGCGCTCCCGTGGAGCTCGTCGACATCGTCGTCCCCGATCCGGGCCCGGGCGAGGCCGTGGTCGACATCGAGACCTGCGGTGTCTGCCACACCGACTTCCACTACCGCGAGGGCGGGATCAGCGACGACTTCCCCTTCCTCCTCGGTCACGAGGCGGCCGGACGGGTCAGCGCGATCGGAGAGGGAGTCACCCATGTCGCGGTCGGCGACTTCGTGGTCCTCAACTGGCGCGCGGTCTGCGGCGAGTGCCGGGCCTGCACCCGGGCCGAGCCCTGGTACTGCTTCGACACCTTCAACGCGACTCAGCGGATGACCCTGGAGGACGGCACCGAGCTCAGCCCCGCCCTCGGGATCGGCGCCTTCGCCGAGAAGACCCTCGTGCACGCGAAGCAGTGCACGAAGGTCGATCCGGAGGCGGACCCCGCCGCGGTGGGCCTGCTCGGCTGCGGGATCATGGCCGGCCTCGGCGCGGCGATGAACACCGGGAACGTGACGCGCGGCGACTCCGTCGCGGTCATCGGCTGCGGAGGAGTCGGCACGGCCGCCGTGGTCGGCGCCGCTCTCGCGGGCGCCGGCACGGTCATCGCGATCGACCGGGACCCCAAGAAGCTGGTCGCGGCCGAGAAGCTCGGCGCCACGCACGTCATCGACTCCAGCGGCCTCGACGAGGCGGGCGTCGTCGCGGCGGTGCAGGCCCTGACGAACGGCTTCGGAGCGGACGTCGTCATCGACGCCGTGGGCCGCCCCGAGACCTGGCGCCAGGCGTTCTACGCCCGCGACCTCGCCGGGACCGTGGTGCTGGTCGGGGTGCCGACTCCCGAGATGACGCTCGAGATCCCCCTGCTCGACGTCTTCGGCCGCGGCGGCTCGCTGAAGTCGAGCTGGTACGGCGACTGCCTGCCCGAGCGCGACTTCCCGATGCTGACCGGCCTCTACCTCCAGGGCCGACTGCCCCTGGACGAGTTCGTGAGCGAGCGGATCGGGATCGAGGACATCGAGGAGGCCTTCGCCACGATGGCCGGCGGCGACGTGCTCCGCTCGGTGGTGGTGCTCTGATGGGCGCGCGGATCGAGCAGCTCGTCACGAGCGGCACCTTCAGCCTCGACGGCGGCACCTGGGATGTCGACAACAACGTCTGGATCGTCGGCGACGACTCCGAGTGCGTCGTCATCGACGCCGCCCACGACGCGGACGCGATCCTCGCGGCCGTCGGCGAGCGCCGACTCCTCGCCGTGCTGCTGACCCACGGGCACGACGACCACCTCGACGCGGTCGAGGGAGTCCGCGCTGCGACCGGCGCCCCGGTGCTGCTCCACGAGGCCGACCGGATGCTGTGGGACGCCGTGCACCCCGGTACGGCCCCGAGCGGCGCCCTGGTCGACGGGCGGATCGTGCCCGTCGCCGGCGTCGAGCTCGAGGTGCGGCACACCCCGGGTCACACCCCCGGCGCCGTCTGCTTCGTCGCCGAGGCGCTCGGCACGGTGTTCACCGGCGACACGCTCTTCCAGGGCGGGCCGGGGGCCACCGGCCGCTCCTACAGCGACTTCCCGACGATCATCGACTCGATCACGGAGCGCCTGCTGACGCTGCCCGCCGAGACCGTCGTCCGGACCGGCCACGGCGACTCGACGACGATCGGGGCGGAGGCGCCGCACCGCGAGGAGTGGATCGCGCGCGGGCACTGACCGGGCGGGGCCGGCGCAGAGGCTGCCGGCCCTCCCGCTTCGGCGTTCTGCTCGCCCGGATGTCCGACGGGTGTGGGAGTTTCGCAACCGATGGTCGTGCTCCCTTGTTACCGTGAACAATCGCCGGTACCGTGCGAAGACCACACCGCAGGCGGGATCCCCCGTCCGCCCACCGGTTCGCTGCAGAACCCGAGAGGACACGTCGACGATGACGTCACGACCCCCGGGCGGAGGCAGGCCCTCGCGCCTGCTCGCCGCCACCCTCGCCGCATCCGCGACGATCGCCCTCGCCGCCGGCGCCGCCGTGCCGGTCGCCGTCGCCGCGACAGCGGCGACCACTCCCGCGCAGAGCCTGCTCGCGGACTTCACCTTCGACACCGCCCCGAGCGGAGGCGCCTTCACGGACAGGTCGACCCGCGCCGCCGTGAAGGGCACGCCGACCCTCGTCGCCGGCCGCACCGGGCAGGGCAGCGCCGTCTCGCTGTCGTCCTCGTTCTGGCTCGACCTCACTGCGACCGACGGGCAGCCGCTGCTGAAGGGTCGCGACTCCGTCACCCTGTCGTACGACTCCAAGCCCGCCGCCGCGGACAACGTCGGCTGGTCGGTCTTCGCCGCTCGCTCGGCCGCGACCCAGGACTACGCCCAGGAGAAGTACGTCGGCGTCCTCGACAGGACGAACGGCATCACCGTCGAGCGGTACGCCAACAGCGGCGCCCGCGACTCCTCGGGCAACCTCACCGGCCCGAGCAGCACGGAGTGGAAGCACGTCGATCTCGTGCTGAGCGCCGGCACCGCCCGCCTCTACGTCGACGCGAAGCCCGTCGCCGTCACGACGGCCGGCCCCTCGCTCGCGACGGTCCTCGGATCGACCGGCGGAGTCCTGCAGATCGGCAAGGCCAACTGGGGCGGCGGGGAGTACTTCACCGGACTCCTCGACAATCTGCGCGTCTACGACCGCGCCCTGACCGGGGCCGAGCTGGGCGCGACGAGCAGCACCGTGGCGACCGACCTGCGCGCCGCACTCGACGTCCCCACGACCGTGCTCGGCGACCTGCCCGCGCAGGTCCTCGGGAACACCGTGACGTGGACCGCCTCCGGCGCCGGCGCCGCGCGCGTCTCCTCCACCGGCGCCGTGAACCTCTCGGGCCTCACCGCTCCCGTCGCCGTCCGCCTCCAGGCAGCCGTCGCCGGGCAGACCTACGCGTGGGACAGCACCCTCGCCGTGCCCGGCGGGCGCATCGCCACCTCCGTCAAGACCGTCACCACGACGAACGGAGTGAAGGACGACCCGCTGGCGTACAACGACGACCGTCGCGCGGACTCGCTCTTCACGGCCGCACTGCCCGCCGGCGCGACCACCTGGGAGCCGCTGAACCGCTCGCAGTCGATCCTCTCCGTCCTCAAGGACGGCGATCAGGCGCAGCGCCCGAACGCCCAGATGGGCTCGCCGCTGCTGTTCCGCTCGAAGGACGGCTCGCTCGGCGCGGTCTCGTCGCAGAACAACGCCACGGACTCCGTCTACCTCTGGAGCTCCGCCGACGGCCGCACGTTCCGCGACCAGCGCGTCCTCCGGGTCGCGCCGGGCTCGGTCGTGACCGACCCGCGGATCGTCTTCGACTCCGCCCTCGGCGTCTACAAGCTGTTCTGGACCGATCTGCTCACCACCGAGGGCCGCGTGACGCTGTTCACGGACCTCGCCTCCGGCACCGCTCCCGGAGCGACCACCCGCGCCGACGCCCGCGTCCCCGGTGTCCAGGGCTCGGGTCTCCCCGCCGGGTTCACCCAGGGCCAGGCCGGCGAGACGGCGCTGACCTCGACCGAGTTCAGCACGTTCTACCGCGAGTACGTCGACCTGAAGAACACCGGTGTGAAGTCGCTCAGCGGCTCCGTCGACTCCGGCGCCGGATCCGCTGCGATCGCCGCAGCGCTCCCGGGGCAGGCCGTGATGGAGTACAACGACGGCTCGACCAAGTCGCTCAACGTCGACTGGCAGGACGATCTGACCACCGCCGTCGACACCTCGCGTCCCGGGACCTACCGGGTCACCGGCTCCGTCCAGCAGGACCCCGAGGCGATGGTCAACGAGGCCCGCGCGGATCCGCACGTCTTCTTCAACGAGGACGACGGCTACTACTACCTCACGGGCTCGCACTACGGTCAGGACTCGCTCGGCCCGATCGAGGAGAGCTCCAGCTACCGCAAGATCGGCCTCAAGCGCTCGAAGACCATCGCCGGTCTCGACTCCGCTCCCGAGCAGATCGTGATCGACCCCGACGCCGGCACGCCCGGTCGCCAGAGCCAGTACCCGAACACCTTCTACGGCTGGGGCGGATACATCTGGGCGCAGGAGTTCCACAAGATCAACGGCACCTGGTGGATCGTCGCCGGCATGAACAAGGGCTACGCGCCTGTGGGCGGCTGGTGCGACAACACCGTCCTGATCCCCTACACCGGGACCGACGCCTCGATCGCCGAGGGCGGATTCCTCGACCAGACGAAGTGGGGCGAGCCGGTCGTCCTCGAGGGCGCGGCCTTCGACGTCAGCTACATCGACCGCCAGGAGAACGGCGCCACCCAGGGCTACTGGGTCCTGCCCAACGGCAACACGCTCTCCCTCGCCAAGGCGACGATGGGGCCCAAGGGCACCGTCCCGCTGGTGACCGGTGCGGTCACCCGCATCTACGGCGAGAGCCAGCCGTGGGAGTCGGGCAAGCGCTCGCCGACCCCGTCCGACACCACCGAGGGCAACGACCAGGGCGTCGTGGAGGCGCCGTTCATCGTGTCCAAGGGAGGACGCATGTACCTCACCTACTCGGGCGGAACGGTCGACAAGTACTACTCGCTCGGCCTGCTCACGGCCGACGCGAGTGCCGACCTCCTCAACCCCGCGACGTGGACGCAGACCGCGTTCCCCGTGCTGGACACCGAGGACACCTACCTGGGCCGCCTCGGCGCGGACGAGACGCAGTACTTCTCGCGCCAGCAGGCCGGCACCGGGCACAACTCGTTCGTCGAGGACGAGTCGGGCAACCTGCTCCTCGCCTACCACGCCCGCCCCTACCCGGACCCGCACACGGCGACCGACCCGCAGAACGCGGGCGGCCTGTTCGATTCGGACCGCAACACCTGGTTCAAGGGCGTGAACATCCGCGCGAGCGGCCGGCTCGACCTCTCGCTCTCGAAGGAGCAGGAGGTGGCCTCGGCCAACCGCACCGTCACGGCGACGATCACCGTGAAGGCGCCGGCTGTGCCCGTCACCGCCACTGCAGCGGCTCGCTGCGTCGCGGGCAAGGTGGTGGTCACGCTGACCACTGTCAACAAGGCCGCGTCGACCGCCGACCTCCGCTGGAACACCCTGTGGGGCGCGAAGACGCAGCAGATCGATGCGGGCCGGACCGCCTCGCTGGCCGTGACCACGCGGGCCGCCTCGGTCGCCGCCGGCACCGTCCAGGGGGTCGCCACCGTCGGCAGCGCCTCCGCTCCCGTGAGCGCCGCCTACCCGGCGCTCCGCTGCGGCTGACCTGACCGGGTCCTCCGACCGACGACGCCCGGCCGCCTCTCACCTGAGGGCGGCCGGGCGTCGTCGTTCCGGTCTGCGGTGATGTGCCGGGCGACCGGGTCGCGACCCTCGATGATCTCGGCGGTGCAGCCGGCATCGCGGGAGAAGACCCACCGGATGACGCGGCCGCGTCGGACGACCGGACCGTTGCGATCCACGAACGACTCCCCATCGAGGGGAGGTCGTCGGTCGGCGACGTACGGGGTGTCGTGAGTCGGACGGGAAGAGGCGAGCCGGTCTGCCGCTGCTGCACGAACCGGCCCGCCCCTTCGGCATCGTCTCAGTGGACGAGGGCGGCCTCCGCCTCGTCCCAGGCGGGGTTCAGGTCTTCCTTCTTCCCTCGGATGAGGAGGAATCCGGTGAGAGAGGCGGCGACCATGGTCACTGCTGCGGCCAGGAACACGGCCTTGTAGCCGTCGGTGAATGCGGTGAGCTCGGCCGTTCCGGACGCGATGGCGGAGTCCGCGGTGCTCGCGTAGAACACGGTGAACACCGCGAGACCGATGGACCCGCCGATGTGGAAGACGGAGTTGACGACGGCGGAGGCCACTCCGGCGTCCTCGTTCTCGACCCCGAGAAGGGCGAGGTTCTGGACGGGCACGAAGAGCATGGAGAGTCCGATTCCGAGCACGACCAGGGCGGGCAGGACCTGGAGGAAGTAGTTCCCGTCCGGGGTGATGCCGAGGAGCAGGAAGAGCCCTGCTGCCGAGACGAGCGGCCCGACGATCATCAGGGGTCGGGGGCCGAACGTGTTGAGGATCTTCGTGGTGACGGGCGAGAACGCCATGATCGCGACGGTCATGGCGAGGTTCGCGAGTCCTGCCATCAGCGGTCCCATTCCGAGCACGATCTGGAAGTAGAACGCGAGATAGAGGATGGCCCCGATCATCACGGCGCCATTGGCGGCCTGGATCAGGATCGCGCCGCCTCGCACACGACGCAGGATGACGCGCAGGGGCAGCAACGGCTGGTCGACCTTGCGTTCGATGAGCACGAAGACGGTCAGCAGGACGATGCCGAGTGCGAGGAAGGCGACGGTGTCGATCGCGCCCCATCCGTGCTCGGCTCGGGTGAACCCGTAGACGATCGCGCCCAGTCCCAGGGTCACGGTGACGGTTCCCCAGACGTCGTAGCGGTTGTCTCCTTCCGCCTTGCTCTCGCGGAGCACGAGAGCCCCGCCGACGAGGCCGAAGGCGACGAAGATGAGGTTGACGAAGAGGCACCAGCGCCGTCGTCAGGACAGTTCGACACCGAGGGGGTCGGGCCTCACCTTCCGACGTCGGCAGGAGAGGATGGCAGACTGGCGGCCGACGCTGTCGCACCCGCTCGTGCGGTGACGCGTCGACACCCTCCGGGCGCCTCAGCACCCGCCATCCCTAGCCGCTCACTCGGACCGAGGGAGCGGCGGAATCGATCACGACATGGAACCGAACCCGCCCAGCGGTGAGGGGGTCCTGCCCTCTCCTCGGACGTCTCCTCGCGCGACGCGACCCAACAACCGGACTCGGATCCTCGACGCAGCGGTCCGTGTCGCGGCGAGGGAAGGTTCTGTTCGCGTCACGCTCGAAGCGACTGCCGAAGAGGCTGGGCTGACACGCGGTGGAATGATGTACCACTTCCCCGATCGAGCCGATCTCGCCCATGCTCTCCAGGAGCACGTCGCGGCCGGCTGGGAAGCCCAGCTGATCGACGTCGCGGGGAAGACCGCGAACGAGGCCACCTTGACGGAGCGCGTGAGTGCCTACGTCACCGTCGCCCTGACGCCGTCGACGCACATGCAGATCGGACTCCTCCAGGCCACGGGCAGCGACACCGCTCTCCGAGCGCCGGTAGCGGAGGTGCGCCGAAGGTGGACGCCCTCCGCAGAGGGGACCGCGACCGATCCGATCACTCTCCGCCAGTTCATCGCCTGCCTTGCGGCTGACGGCCTGTGGTCGCACCACTCCCTCGGAGGCGATCGGATACCGGACGACATTCGAGCCGCGGTGATCTCCGAGATCATCCAGCTCTCCAGCACGGGGTGATGCACGAAGGGCGCTTTCCGGCGCGAGGCGGATCCCGGTCGGAGGAGCTCGACCGGGACCGAGACTCTTCCTTCTGCGGTCGAGGATCAGGACAAGCCTGTCCCCGGACCCGGCTCCTGGGTCGAGGCGAGCCCCAGGCCGGCCTCGCACTGCTGAGGATGCAGCAGGGACGGCATCCTCGAGGAGCGCCGCCATCGCGTCGCGCCACGGCAGCACGGTCGCGAACGCGGCGCCCAGGATGGTCGGCGACGCCTCGTGCTGCCCCGGAGCGCTCAGGACGCAGCCGGAGGCGACGTCCATGTCGAAGTCGCGCCACGTGGAGCGTCACCGACACGACCGGTCCGACGACGGCCGACCAGGAGACGTCCCGCGTGCGCCCGCACAGGCACTCCGCTCGTCAGCGGGACAGCAGCGCGACGTGGATCTCCTCGGCGAGGAGGTCCAGCGCTCTCGCGTGGGACGCCAGGAAGGCCCGGCCGTCGCGCGTGATCGAGAAGCGCTCGATGCGCTGCAGTGCGGTCCTCCTGCCTCTCTCCAGGAGCACCAGGCCCCGGCGGGAGAGCCGGAGGAGCCGCTTGCGCACCTCGAGGACCTCGACACGGTCGCCGGAGCGGAGGTCGAGGACTGCTCGCAGGCGGGTCTCGTCGCGGTTCTCTCCGGTCGCGAGCGCGATCAGGATGAAGACGTCGATGCTGCAGTCGAGCCCGCAGGCTCCGCAGCGGTTCGTGCACCGCGCAGAGCGTGCCAGGGACACGAGGAATCGATCGAGGCGCATCACGGGTGTCTCCTGGGGAACGGCGGTCTCCTGCTGCATCGGGAGGAAGGGGCTGGGCCGGTCACCGCCGGCGCGCGTCCGGGAGTCCGCTCAGGAGAGGTTCGCACATCAGCGATCGGTCCGGACAGCAGGATACGGCCCGATCGCCGCCCCGGTCCGCAGCCGGTGGTGATGCCGCCGCGGCGGGATCGTCGGGCGATCAGGGTCGAGGACCCGTCCGTACGGCGCAGGGGGGCTCAGGAGAGAGGGAGGGCGTTGCCGTTGATCAGCAGGAGGTCGTGTCCTCCGACGGCAGCTGCGCTCCCGGCCGCTCCGTCGTCCTTCTCCTCGGTGAGGGGGTGCGACTGCACGACCTTCGTCAGCACGAGCCCGGTGGTCGGGACGGTCCTGGTTCTCACTCTGTGGTGCATCTCGTCGGTCGTCCTCCAGAGGTGGCGGCGCTGCAGGTCGGGCGCAGTGCCGGTCGGGGCGGGACAGCGGAGGAGCGGGCGATCGTGGCGCCCGCTCCCCCGCCTTCTCAACGGCAGCTGCGCGCCGGGTAGTCGACGCTCGTCTGCGTGCTGACCGTCTTCCCGTCGACGACGGCCTTTCCTGTCGCGGCCACCGACCCCGCGGGGATCGAGACCGCTCGGGTGGTGACGGCGCTCGACGCGGACGATCCCGGAGCGACTCCGGTCACGCTCTTCGAGCCGAAGGCGGTGACCGTCGTGATGTCCATGATCGAGCGGCTGTCGTTCTTGACCACAGTGGTCAGGACGACCTTCCCGCTGACGCAGCGGGTCGACGCCGTGGCGGTCACGGTCAGGGGCGACGTGACGGTGACCTTGGCGGTCACAGTCCGGTTCGCGGGTGCGACCTCCTCCGTCGGCGTCAGGTCGAAGACCGGCCGGCCGTCGGCGGCGTAGTGGATGCGGGCGAGACGGGTGTCGCGGCCGTCACCCCCGACTCCGTTGCCCCAGGTGTGGTAGACGTACACGTCGTTGCCGTCCTCGTCCTGGGTGACGGCTCCGTGGCCGGGACCCTGCTCGTAGGTGCGGTAGTCGAGGACGCCGTTGGGCATGGGGACGCTCTGCAGGAGCGGGGCGTCGTACTTGGTCCAGCTCGCGATGTCGGTCAGGTCACTGCCCTCCTTCGCCCAGGCGCCGCCCACGATGTACTTCGGGCTGACGCCGCTGCTGGAGTAGACGAGCGTGATCCTCCCGTCGCGCTGGATCGCGAACGCTCCCTCGGACAGGTGGTCCTCGAACGTCAGCGAGGGCACGATGATCGGGGTCGGCTCGCCGATGACGCGGGTGGGGTTCGCGGGATCGACCTTGGCGATCCAGGTCGCCGGGTCGCTCACTCCGTTGTCGACGTAGCGCTGGGACCAGGCGTAGTACGCAGTTCCACCGGACTCGAAGTAGGTCATGTCGAGGCTGATGTTGCGTCCCGTGCCGGGGCGTCCGAGGGCGCTCCCGTCGCTCTTCACGACGGCGCGCGGCGCGCTCCAGTCGGAGGGGTTCGCGGGGTCTCCGCCGTCGCGCAGCTGCATGATGTGCGCCTGCACCGTGAACCACTGACCGTTCTGGTTCGACTGGTCGTTGTCCGGGTTGAAGCACGGGGCGAACAGGATGGAGAGCTTGCCGCCGATCTCGTGGATCTCGGGGGCCCAGTAGCAGCCCGCGATCACCTTGCCCTCGGCGGTGCGGTCCATCCGCGTGGTGCGGTTGAGGAGGTCCACCTCACGGGCCCGTCCGCCGTTGTCGTCGCTGAGCTGGTCGATGCTGTCGGCGACCCGGATCGGCAGGTGCTGCGAGGCGACGTTGTTGTTGTTCGTGTCGTCCGTGGCGGTGAAGAGGTACTGCGTCTTCCCGTTGCGCTCGTAGCGGTAGATCGTCGGATCCGCGCGGTTGTAGGCGAACGGCTCGTTGTACTGCCGCTGGCGGACGGTCCCGGAGAGGTCGTACGTTCCCGGGCCCTTCGCGGCGAGGTCGGCGAGCTGCTGCTGGTTCCAGTCGATGCCGAGGCTGCCGGTCGAGCCGTCGTTGTAGGAGAGCTGCGCCTTCACTCCGGACAGGGCGGAGGTGTCGCCCTGATCGATCGTCTGCGGTGCGACCGAGGATCCGGTGTTGACCGTGCGGCCGAACCTCTTCACGAGCGAGTCGGCGACGGAGCCGGAGACGGTCAGCGCGCCGCCCGGCAGAGCGTCGGCGACGCGGCCCGGGACTCCGGAGAGGTCGGGAGCGGCGACGGTGGCGGGGCTTCCACCGAGGACCGCACCGCGGTTCCCGTCGGTCACGACGACGCTGCGACGGCCGCCGTCCTTCGGCCAGAACGCCTGCGCGCGGAGCTCGGTGCGGGCGAGGTCCGTGACGGTCGTGTACTTCGCCGCCCCGGAGGAGTCCGTCCAGGAGACGAGGTAGCGGTTCTGGTCCGTGTCGTAGACGGCCTTCGGCGCGACGACGCCGCCGGTGGTGCCGAGGTCGATGAGGCCGAGCTCGGTGAAGTCGGACGCGGTGGCGTCCGTGGCCTTGAAGATCAGAGCGCTCGAGTCCCCGGTGCCGTCGGACGCGCCCGACTGCAGGACGCGCGTGGCGATCACGCCGACGGTGCCGTCGGCGAAGGTGAACAGCGAGGGGTTCGCGAGGCCGCGGTTGTCGGCCTTGTCGGTTCCGAGGAAGACCCCGTCGGCGAAGAGGACTCCCGAGTTGCCCGAGAGCGGTGCCGCGTCGGCGACGGACGAGCCGAGTGCCAGGTGGAGGCCGCGGGCGATCGTGTCCTGGTTCGCCTTGTCCTCGCCGGTCGGCGTCCGGGTGTACGACACCACGGTCTTCGCCGTGGAGGCGCTGAGGACGGTGGTGCGGAAGGTCTTCGTCAGCGTGGTGGCGCCGACCTTCACGGAGGCGGTGAGCGCGAGTGCCCGGTCGGTCGCCGAGTCGTTCACGAGGCGGCTGCCGGACAGGCCGGCACCGTCCGCGCTCCACGACACGGTGTAGCCGGCGACCGTGGGAAGAGCGGTTCCGGAGGCGACGGTCGGCGGGACGACGAGGGCGGTGCGCAGGCGCGCCGTGGCGTCGGCCTCGGTGTCGGCGGCGACGGTGACGGTTCGCGCGGTGCCGGTGGCGGCGGATCCGGCGAACGTCGCGGTCGGGGTCAGGGTCACGGTGGCGTTCGCCGAGCCGGGTGCCGGGCGGCGCACGGAGCCGTCGGTGCCGATCACCGCGGGGTCGCTGCTCGCCCAGGTGAGGACGGAGCCGCCCGCGCCGCGGGTCGGGAGGGAGAGGTCGCTGGTGACGGGTCCGGTCACGGCGATGGTCGCCGCGGCGGCGTCCGATGCAGCGATCGCGGCAGCGGCCGGAGCCGCGTCCTCGCGCACCTGGTCCTGGGTCAGTGCGGAGGAGTAGACGTGCACGTCGTCCATCGCCCCGGCGAAGAGAGGGTCGGGGCCGTAGAACGACTTGCCGAGGAGGCCGGAGAAGGCGGAGGTGCCGACAGTCGCCGCTCCGGTCGCGGAGGTCGGGGTGGTCTGGGCGAGCCGGCCGTCGACGTAGGTCGAGACGCTGACGCCGCTGCGCAGGACCACGGCGACGTGGCTCCAGCGGCCGGTGGCGGCGGGACCGGAGTCGGCCGCGCGCTGCTCCGAGCCGTTCTTCACGGCACCGATCAGGCTGCTTCCGCACTGGGGCGTGGTGAAGAGGTACCGCTCGGTCGACTGCCCGAGCGCGTACGCCCAGCTGCAGTTCTGGTTCCCCTCCCAGCGCAGCCAGGCCGACATGGTCACGTCGGTGGTGGCCGCCGTGGTCAGTCCCGGCGCGATCTCGGCGTAGGCGGCGGAGCTGCCTGCGGCGCCGCCGGGGAGGCGGAGTGCGCGGTCGGTGCCGCCGCGCGGACCGGCGACGGTCGTCGCTCCGGTCCCGCGCACGGTGGCGGAGCGGCCGGCAGCGGAGTCGGTCAGGGTCGTGCCCGCGCCCACGGCGGAGCCGACGGCGGCGGACGAGGAGAAGTCGTAGGAGAGGACCGGGCTGGGCACCGCGGCCTGTGCGGGTGCCGCGCCGAGCGCAGCCCCTCCCGCTGTCAGGCTCGCGGCGACCAGGAGGGCCGTCGTGCGTCGGAACCGCATTGTTCGTCTACTTCCGTGGGAGAGGTGGATGCGGGGAGCACGGACCCAGGGTCCATGCTCCCCTGCTCCGGTGGCCGGAGGCCCCGGAACGGAGGAGGTCAGGGGAGGGGCGGCTGGACGCCGCTCCTCCCCTGTCACCGGCCTAGCGGCAGGTGAGCGCCGAGTACGGCGCGGTGGCCGTCCTGGTGCCGTTCGCGTCCTTCGAGGCGACGCTCACCTCGCCCGCGGTGACCGAGGTCGCCCGGGTGGTGAAGGCGGCGGACACGGACTTGCCGGGAGCGACCCCGGCGAAGGTCCTGCTCCCCCACTGCGAGCCGACGGTCATCTCGACCGTGGAGCCGCTCGTGTTGGTGCCGGTCGCGGTGACCGTCACCTTGCCGGCGACGCAGCGGCTCGCGGCCGAGGCCGTCAGCGACGGTCCGGGAGGAGCCGTGGCGGTGATGGTGGCGATGGCCGGCGTCGCTGCCGAGTTGGCGAGCTGTCCGCGCACCTGCACGGTGTCGCCCGCCTTCTTCAGCGAGCTGAGATCGGCGGTCGCCCACGTCACGGCGACCGTCTCACGGTGGCCGTCCTTGAACGTCGCGCCCACCGTGGCGGGCAGGTCGACGGTGGTCGATCCGGCCTGAACGGTCCGCGCCACGGCGTCGATCGAGGTCACCAGGAGCGACGGGTTCCACTTCGCGGCGAGCCCGTCGCGCTCCTTCGCAGTGATGGAGACGACGGATCCGTGGCGGGGCGACGTCGGCAGCGAGAAGCTGCTGGGGATCGTCCACTGGATGTCGCCCTCGAGCGAGTTCGTGCCGAGCGGGATGTAGCCGCGTCCGCCGTAGTTGTCGGTCCAGAGGAAGTACTTGTACCCCGCCCGGTCGCCCTCGTTGGTCTTGAAGATCTCGGGACCCTCGACCTCCGGCGTTCCGGCGGTGCGGCCGATGCAGGTGTCGATGAGGCTCCACGCACCGGAGGCGGTGGTGGCGCGGAGGTTCGTCGACTTCTGTCCGATGATGTCGGGCGAGGGGCAGCCGCTGGTCTGGGTCGCCTTCGTGAAGCGGTAGTAGGTGTCGCCGTCCTTGAGCATCGTGGCGTCGATCAGTCCGTTGCTCTTGTTGAGCGAGGGGACGTCAGCGGCCTTGAACCAGACCTCGGGGGTGGTGAAGTCGCGGAAGTCGCGGGTGGTGGACGTGAGGATCTGCGGTCCGTTGCCGTCCTCGACGTTGCGCGTGCTGTCGGTGAAGAGGGCCGAGGTCCAGTAGACGACGTAGGCGTCGATGGTGGGGTCGTAGGTGGCCTCCGGTGCCCAGGTCATGCCCGCGTTGGGCAGGTTGACCTCGACGTGGCGCTGCTGGCCCCAGTTGACGAGGTCCGTGGACTCCCAGATCTCGAGGTAGCGGCTGCCGCGGTTGGTCGATCCGCCGAAGCCGGTGGTGCCGACGGAGAGGTCGGTGGCCATCAGGAAGAAGCGGTCGCCCTCCTTCGAGCGGAAGACGAACGGGTCGCGCAGCCCCTTCGTGCCCATGGTGGAGGTGAGGATCGGCTGGGCGTCGTTCAGGGTCTTCCACGTGAGCGAGTCGTTGCCGTCGGAGGTCGCGAAGCGGATCTTCTCGCCCTCGATGCTGTCGCCGGTGAAGTACGCGAACAGGTACGCGTCGAGGTCGCTCGCGGCCACGGGAGCCGCGGCCGGAACGGTGCGCGTGAGCGTCCGCACGAGGGGCGTGGTGCCGGGCACCGTGACCGTCGCGGTGAGGGTGACGGTGGTGTCGGCGGACGGGCGCGTGAGCGAGCCCTTCGCGACGACGTTCGGCGCGGTGCCCTTGTCGGCGGAGGTGATGACGGCCTCGTTCGACGAGGTCCAGCTGACCACGGCGCTGGAGCTGTTCGCGCGCGCGGCGGTGGCGGCGACGTCGGCTCCGGTCGAGGGCAGGTTCAGGCTGCCGCGCACCGGTCCGGCGAGAGCGGGATCGTTGCTGATGCCGTCGGCGACGGCCCGGGCGAGCTCGGCCTCGGC
Organism: Rathayibacter sp. AY1H3; assembly: GCF_002932015.1. NCBI lineage: Bacteria > Bacillati > Actinomycetota > Actinomycetes > Micrococcales > Microbacteriaceae > Rathayibacter > Rathayibacter sp. AY1H3. The sequence goes on along the minus strand of NZ_PSUU01000026.1, from coordinate 26,139 downwards.
GCTGTCACCGGCGGCGTACGCCGGGACGAACACGGTGGTGGCACGGCCGACGACGGTGATGCCGCCGTGGACGGCGGTCGGGGTCAGCGTGACGGTGGCGTCCGGGCTGCCCGCGGCGGGCCGGGTGACGACGCCGCTGGTGCTGACGACGCCGGGGGCGCTCGACGTCCAGGTGATCGTGGAGCCGTTGGCGCCGGTCGTGGGGAGGGCGAGGTTCGAGGTCACGTTCGAGGTGTCGCCGAGCGAGACGGCGGCGTCCTGGTTCGCGAGAACCGAGTGCACGGATGCGGCGCTCTGCTGCACCTGGCCGGCGGTGAGCGCGGAGGTCCAGACCTGCATGTCGTCGATGGCACCGGCCCAGTAGGCGTCCGCGCCGTAGAACGATTTGCCGAGGAAGCCGGAGAACGTGGACGTGCCGATCGCGGACGCGGCGGTGAAGGTCGTGCTGCCCTGGCCGACGAGAGCTCCGTCGAAGTAGGTCGAGACCGACTGGCCGCCCTTGACGACGACCGCCATGTGCACCCAGCGGTTCGCGGCGACCGGAGTGTTGCCTGCGGCCCGCACCTCGGAGCCGCTCTTGATCGCGCCGAAGCCGGCCGGTCCGCACTTCGTGGTGGAGAGGACGTGGGAGTCGACGCTGGAGCCGAGCGTGAAGGGCCAGGTGCAGTCCGGAGCACCGCTCCAGCGCAGCCAGGCGGACATCGTGACGTCCTGCGTGCCGGCGGGGATCAGGCCCGGGGCGATCCGGACGTGCGGCGCGGCCGACGTGCTCGATCCGCCCGGGAGCGAGAGAGCGCGGTCGGTGGAGGCGCCGGAGGGACCCGCGACGCTGGTCGCGCCGGAGTTGATCAGGGTGCCGGGGTGGTTGCCCGGAGCGGAGTCGGCGACGACGGCTCCATTGGCGAGCGTCGCGCCGATGCCGTCGAACGAGTACTGCAGCGCGGGAGCGGGGACGGTCTCTGCGGCGCCGGCGGCGCCGATCGGTCCGAGTACGCCGCCGAGGCAGGCGATGGCGAGCGTCAGCGCGGCGCCCGCTCGGGGGAGGCGTGAGCGCCGGGTGCGCTCCTGCCGGGGGGTTCGTGACATGGGGGGTCCTTCAGGTGAGGGGTCGGAGGGGGAGGACGGAGCCCGCGCGATCGGCCGGCGGAGTGGTGAGTCCGGCGTCCGTCTGGCGGGGAGGGAATCGCCGGAAGGCGGCCCGGGACGCGGGCCTGGCGACCCGTGATCGGGAGGCGGAGGTCGACGTGGGTGCGAGGACGAGACGTCGCGCGCTGCGGGCGCCGACCGCGGTCACCGCGTGGAAGGTGTCGGCCGGGCCGACAGTCATCGGGGCCGGGCGTGGGCCTGCGGCGGGAGGGTGCGGCGGGAGGGTGGTGCTGTCGTCATCATCGACGTTCCTCTCAGGTTCGCCTTCGAACCGGTCGGAGTGGGACGCGAGGCGCGAGGACGCGCTTGCCCACTTCAGGTGACACCGTACCGACTTTTGTTAACGGTAACAATGGCGGATTCCCGGGCGATGCCGCAGCGACGGCGGGTGTGAGCGCTCTCTCCCTGCGAGCACGGGGATCCGCGTGGACGGATCACCCTCGCCCGGCGGGGCTCGGACCGGATCCGCTCGAGACCGGCACTTGACACCGGCTCCGCGACCGGTCGATGGTTGTCCACGTCAACATGCAGGTCGTGATCAGCTTCCCATCCCACTCGGAGCGTCGGCGCTGACGCGTCCCGCGGCGGGACGACCGGATCACCATCCCGGTCGCTCCGGCGCATCCTCTGCCGTGCTCCGATCCCTTCGGACACGGCTCCTTCCTGCGACCCTCATCCGCGTCCCTTCGGGGACGCCGGATGTCTGTGAAAGGCACCCATGTCCCGGACAACGAAGTCCCACCCCTCCAAGCGCCTGATCGGCGCCCTGATCGCGGCCGTCGTCGGCATCACGACCTTCGGCATCAGCTCGCCCGCCTCTGCAGCCACCGCCCCGGTCGGCCTCGGATCGGCGCAGGAGATCCGCAACCAGCACAGCAGCATGTGTCTCGACGACTTCGACTTCGGCACTCAGCCCGGAGCCGAGGTGCGGCAGTGGAGCTGCACCGAGGGGAGCAACCAGCGCTGGCAGGTCACCGACCTCGGCACCGGCTACGCCGAGATCAAGAACACCTTCAGCAACCTCTGCCTCGACAACTTCGACTTCGGCACCACTCCGGGCTCGGAGGTGCGGCAGTGGAGCTGCAACGGAAGCACCGCCCAGCAGTGGCGGATCACCTCCGTCGGCGGAGGCTACGCCGAGATCGCCAATCGGCACAGCGACCTCTGCCTCGACAACAAGGACTTCCGCCAGATCGACGGCTCCCCCATTCAGCAGTGGACCTGCACCGGCTCCAAGGCCCAGCGCTGGGCACTGACCGATCCGACCGTGCAGAAGATCACCTGGACGCTGAACCGCGTCGCGAGCCCGACCGCGGACGAGGCCGACGCCTACGCCCGCATCACCGACGCGATGGACCGCGCCGTGGCGCGCTACAACCGCCTCAGCAACATCTCCCGCTCCCTGACCGTCTCGTACAGCCCCGGAACCCCGACGGCCGATGCGAACATCTACGGCCAGATCCGCTTCGGCAAGGAGCGCGTCTACATGGTGGAGGGCACCGCCATGCACGAGATCTCGCACACCGTGGGCTTGGGCACGTCGACCACCTTCAACACGAACTGCGAGAACAGCAGCTGGGACTCGGCCCTGGCACTGCTGCGCACCTGGGACGGACCGGACGCGACAATCCAGTGCACCCCGGGTCACATCTTGAACTACGGCCTCAACTACAACAGCGAGTTCAGCCAGCTGAACCTCGAGCGCCACGTGAAGCTGGTGCAGTCCATGCTCAGTGACGGCATGTAGCCGTCACTCGAGGCACGCCCGAACGAGCATCCTCGCCGCCCCTCGCGGGCGGCCGGCGCCGGCGGGGCGGGGAACCAGAGCCCTCCCCCCCGCCGGCGCCGCATGCCCCGATGTCTCCCTCCGGAGGCGCGGGGCAGCGGAGCGCTCGGGAGTCGAGGAGGGCCCCTCGACCGGGTGGTCGCAGCCGACGTGCCGGACGCCGCACCCTGGGGAGGGGGCGTCCGGCACGTCCCCCTCGTGTCCGCGCCGTCCGGTCCGCCGGACCCCCCGGAGGCGCATGACGGGCGGCGTCTGCGGGCGCTAGCGGTTCTGCTCGACGGTGCTCGGCGCGGTCCGGTGCGTCTCCGGCGCCTCCGTGCGGACGGGCTCCGCCTCCCCGCTCGCCGCGGCCTCCCGCAGGTACTGCGCCGACATGACGCGGTAGGAGCGGGTGAGCATCGCCGCGCCGGCCGCGATGATCATGACGACTCCGCCGACCAGGAACACCAGCGCGATCCCCCGGCCGATGCCGTCGCCGAGCAGCCCGCCGAACGCCGAGCGCCCGGCCGGCGACTCCATGTACGGGATGAGCGCGAACTCGGCGATCGGGGCGATGAGGAACGACGTGATCGGAGCGGCGGCCGACTCGAACGCCGCCGCGAAGCCGAAGACGCGCCCCTGGGTCTCGAAGGGGACGACCTTCTGGATCACCGTCTGCTCGGCGGCCTCGACCGCCGGGATCAGGGTCATGTAGATCCAGATGCCGCCGGCGTAGAGCCACCACCAGTCGCGGAGGGTGAAGACCGCGCCGATCAGGCCCATCGCCATCACGAGCAGCAGCATCGTCCGGATCGGGTTCCTCCCGAGACCGAACCTCGCGACGAGCAGACCGCCGATGACGAAACCGGTCGCCGTCACTCCGAGCACCACGCCCCACAGCTCGACCGGGAACAGCTCGAGGCCGTACGGGTCCATCAGCGCCATGTAGACGCCGCCGATCAGGTTGTTGAACGTCGAGAAGACGATGAGCGCGAACAGCCCGGTCGCCGCCCGCACCGCGGTGATGCTGCCGCGGAGATCGATCAGCGGCGCCCTCTCCCCCGTCGGCGCGGGCCGGTCCTCCGGGATGCGCAGGAAGAGGAGGTGCAGGAGCGCGGCGGCGGAGAGGCCGATCGCGATCACCAGCGTCCACCCCATGCCGAGCAGGCCGATGGCGAGCCCGCTGAAGACGCTCGTCACCACGAAGGCGAGGCCCTGGACCGTGCCGACGAGGCCGTTCGCGCGGGCGTGCCCCTCCACCGGGACCAGCAGGGTCACCGTCGTGGACAGGGCGATGTTGCGCATGTTCTCGATGACGGCGCCGAAGAGGATCGTGCCCGAGAACACCCAGAACCAGGGGGCGCGGAAGTCCAGGAGCGCCGCCTCGGGCAGCGCGAGGAAGAGACCGCCCGCGACGCCGAAGGACACCAGCGTGACCGCGCCGGCGAACACCATGACGCGGAACTTGCGGTGCCGGTCCACGATCGTGCCGAAGGCCATCGCGAAGACCGCGACGAGCAGCATGTAGGCGCCGCCGATGATCCCGGTCGCCAGGACGGAGCGCGTCTCGAGGTACACCCAGAACGTGAGCGCGAACCAGAGGAAGCTCGTCGTCACGTTCGCGACGGCGGTGTTGAGGAGGATCTGGTGGAAGTCGCGGAGCTTCGTCGAGGTGTCGGCGTCGGCTCCGGGCACGGGGGCGGTCGAGGACACGGCTTCCCTCCGCTCGCGACGGCGCCGTCGGTCCCGCGGCGGGAGTCGAGGGTCGTCGCAGCCACTGTAGGACCGCGCCGTCGGCGAGTCGAGAGGGGCCGGGCGTCCGGCGGGGATGCGCTGCCGCCTCCCGCGCGGAACGCGGGCGCCGCCGCCCTCGCGACCCGGATCAGCGGGCCTCGGGGGCGGCGGCGCCGACGGGTCAGACGATGGCGGCGCGGAGGGCCGCGGCGGCCTCGCCGACGTCCGGGGCGCCGTAGATGGCCCCGCCCGCGACGGCCACGAGGGCGCCGGCGCGCTGCACCGACTCGATGGTGGCGGTGCTCACGCCGCCCGCGACCGAGAACGGCACGCCGGAGGACTCGCCGTCGCGCAGCAGGGTCTCGAAGGTGAAGCCCTCCTCCGCCTGCTCGTCCAGACCGGCGTGCATCTCGACGAACTCGGCGCCGAGGGCGACGACCTCGCGGGCGCGGGCGGCCTTGTCGGGCACGCCGATGAGGTCGACGACGACGCCCTTGCCGTGCTTCCTCCCGGCGGCGATCGCGCCGGCGATGGTGCTGTCGCCGGCGACGCCGAGGACCGTCACGAGGTCGGCGCCGGCCGCGAAGGCCATGTCGGCCTCGAGCTCGCCCGCGTCCATCGTCTTGAGGTCGGCGAAGACCGTCTTGTCGGGGTGCGCCTCCTTGATGGCGGTGATGGCGGAGAGGCCGGCGCTCTTGATGAGCGGGGTGCCCAGCTCGAGGATGTCGACGTGCGGGGCGGCGGCAGCGGCGAGCTCGAGGGCGGCGTCGGTGCTGAGGGTGTCCATGGCGAACTGGAGCTTCACGGGGTTCTTCTTCCTGTCGAGGTGGGGAGTCGGGTCATTCGAGGTTCGCGTGGCGCGGCCAGAGCTCGTCGGCGCTGTCGCCGCGGCGCTGCCAGAGCGCGTGGAACAGGGCGTCGCCGGTGAGCACGACGACCTGCTCGAAGAGCCCGCCGGAGTACTGCGCCGAGGCGGCGCCGGAGCGGTCGAGCTTGTCGGCGGCGGGCACGACCACCACGGCGGAGGCGAGCCCGGCCAGCGGGGAGTCGGCGGCGGTCGTGATCGCCGCGACCCGCGCTCCGGCGTCGACGGCGGCCTGCGCGGCGCGGACGATGCCCCCGGTGGTGCCGGAGCCGCTCGCGGTGAGCAGCACGTCGCCGCTGCGGATCGCCGGGGTCGTCACGTCGCCGACCACGTGCACGACGAGTCCGAGGTGCATGAGGCGCATGGCGGTCATCCGCAGGGCGAGGCCGGAGCGGCCGGCGCCGTGGACGAAGACGCGATCGGCGCCGGCGAGCAGCTCGAGGACGGGCTCGAGGCGGTCGGTCGGCAGCGAGGCGGTCGCGGCGGACACCTCGGCGGCGATCACGGCGAGCGCCTCTGCGGGGTCGGTGGTGCGGTCGTCAGCGGGCATGGATCCACAGTGCGCCCGGCGACCGGATCCGCGCGCCACCTGATCGAGGAGGTCCGCCTACCCGATCGGGTGGGCGATGCCGCTCGCGGGTAGGACGGGTAGGTTCGGGGGATGGATCCCGCCGAGTCCCCCGCTTCCCGCACCCTGCTGCAGCAGCACGCCCGCACGGTGGCCGAGCAGGCCGACCGGCACGCGGTGGCGCTGGAGTCGGTGCTCGCCGCCCTGCGCGCCGAGCGCCTCGACGACCGTGCGGCCCGCACCGTCGCGATCGACATCGCCGCGAACGCCCTGGTCGAGCTGCGCACCGCCTCGGACGAGCAGCGCAGCGCGATGCTGGAGCCCGTCGTGGGCGCGTTCGCGCGACTCCGGAGCGACCTGCGTCCGCTCGTGCGCTTCGGCGACCTCGACGTGCAGTTCGTCGAGCCGCCCGCCACCGGGCGCGCCCTCCCCGGCGAAGTGGCGCACGCGGCCCGCGCGATCGTGCGGAGCGCCGTGCTGGCCTTCGTGGAGTCGGAGCAGACGCGCCGGGTGCGGATCCAGTGGGACTGCGACGGGCTCAACCTGCTCATCGAGATCCGCGACGACGGCCGGGGCGAGCTGACGACCCGCGACGACGCCCTGCGCCCGATCGCCGAGCGCGTCCGCGGGCTCGACGGGGAGCTCTCGGTCGCGTCGACCGCGGGCTGGGGGTCGACCCTGTCGATCCGCCTCCCCCTCGATCCGCCGGCGCAGCCCGACGGGCTCGACCTCGCCGAGCTCAGCGCCCGCGAGCGGGAGGTGCTGAACCTGATCACGCTCGGCGCCTCGAACCAGCGGATCGCGGACGACCTCGGCATCAGCGGCAACACCGTGAAGTTCCACGTGTCGAACCTGCTGCGCAAGGCCGGGGCCCGCACCCGGGCGGAGCTGGCGGCGCTGGCGCGCTGATCGATCCGGGTGCCCCGTCCTCGCAGAGCCGTCCTCGCAGAGCCGTCCTCGCAGAGCCGCCCCCGGACGCACGGACGGGCCGCGGCTGCCGCCGAGGGTCTCCCCCTCTGCGGCGCCGCGGCCCGTCCGGCCGATCAGCGCGTCCCGATCACTCGCTCCGGAGCAGCCCGAAGCGGAACCGGCCGGAGCCGTCGAGCGTGTCGTCGATGCCCGAGATCGTGGAGGAGGCGATGACGGTCTCCGTGCCCTCGAGGAGCGGCACGGTGATCGCCTTCTCCGCCGCGAGGCGCTGCGCCTCCTCGATCGCCGCGGTGCGCTCGTCGCCGGGCGCCAGGCTCCGCTCGCGCAGCACGACCTCGTTGTAGGCGTCGTCCTTCACGGCGGCGCCGAGGATGGAGGGGGCCTCGTCGGTGCCGTAGAGCAGATTCAGGTAGTTGTCCGAGTCCGGGTAGTCCGCGAACCAGCCCTGCTGGTAGAGCGGGTAGGACGTCGACTTCTCCTTCACGTACTGCGTCCACTCCGTCGACTGCAGGTCGACCGTGAACAACCCGCTGCGCTCGAGCTGGTTCTTGATGAGCGCGTACTCGTCCGAGGTGCTGGAGCCGTAGTGGTCGGTGTTGTACTGCAGCTTGAGATCGACGGGACCGGTGATCCCGGCGGCCTGGAGCGCGGCGGCGGCCTCGTCCGCGCTGGGACCGCCGCTCCCGTCGCCGAAGGCCTGCTCGTACGCCGGCGTCGATCCGGTCAGGGCGCTGGGGACGATCGAGTAGACCGGCGCGTAGGTGCCCTTGTAGACCTGGTCCGACAGCTCGTCGCGGTCGATCAGGTCGGCGACGGCGGTGCGGACGGCGAGCGCCTTGTCGGCGTCGGCCTCGGGGGTCGCGGAGCCGTAGGGCATGGTCTCGGGGTTGAAGACGAGGAAGCGCATCTCGGCGCCGGGACCGGAGTGCACCGTCAGGCCCTCCTCGCCGCGGAGGTCCTCGGTGTCGGTCGCGTTCAGCGTGCGGTAGGCGACCGCGATCTCGCCGCGCTGGATGTCGAGCTTGAGGTTGCTCTCGTCCGCGTAGTAGCGGACGATCACGGACTCGTTGGCGGCGGCGCCGAGGAGGCCGTCATAGGAGTCGTTGCGGGTGAGCTGCACGAGCGAGTTCAGCGTGTAGCTCGTGATGGAGTACTGCCCGCTGAAGGCGTCGCCGGCGACGATGTCGTCGTCGGTGGTGAGGGAGTCGGCCGAGAAGACGTCCTCGTCGACGATCGCGGCGGCGGGGCTGGTGAGGATCTGGGGCCAGAGGGCGTTGTCCGGGGTGGCCAGCGTGAAGACGACGGTGGAGTCGTCCTCCGCCTCGACCGAGACCATGTCCGAGAGCAGCGACGAGGGGCCGTTCGGAGCGGCGATCGCCACCTGGCGCTCGAAGGTGAAGACCACGTCCGAGGCGGTGAGCGGATTGCCGTTGGCGAAGGCGGCGTCCTCGCGCAGGGCGACGCGGTAGTGGGTGGGGTCGGTGAACTCGGCCGAGGCCGCGAGGTCCGGCACGGGATCCGTCGATCCGGGGGCGGAGGTCAGCAGCCAGGAGAAGACCTGGTTCTGCAGCGTCGCCGAGCCGAGGTCCCAGGAGCCGGCGGGATCCAGGGCGGTGACCTTGTCCGTGGTCCCCAGGAGGATCCCGGGGGCGCCTGGGCTCCGGTGGTGCCCGGCGAGCAGGCGGTGAGGGCGACCGGCGTCGTGCCGTCGCGGTTCCTGCTACTCGAGCAGCTTGCCCGCGGTGGCGACCTCGCCGCTGATCAGCGCCTGGATCTCCTCCGGCACCGCGGGGATCTCCTCGCGCGTGATCCCCGTGGAGGGCGACCAGACGAGGTTCACCTGGAGGGCCGGGTCGATGTCCGGGTAGTCGCTGCGGTTGTGGCAGCCGCGGCTCTCCCGGCGCTCGAGCGCTGCCTCGAGGGTGGCCCGCGCGGCCATCGCGGCCGACTTGAGGTCGAAGGCGTGGGCGAGGTCCTGGAAGCCGGCGATGTCCGGGTGCACGCCGATGTCGGCGATGCGCGCCTCGATCGCGTCCAGCTCGGCGAGCCCGGCGAGCAGGCCCTCCTCGTCGCGGACGACTCCGGCGTGCTCGGTCATCGTGTTGCGGATCGCGCGCTGCAGGGCGCGGACGTTCTCGGTGCCGTCGGCCGCGAGCAGGCCGGCGATCTCGTCGCGGGCGACCTGGACGGACGCGGCCGAGCGGGTCTGGGCGGTCAGTGAGGCGGAGTACTCCGCCGCCGCCTGCCCGACGATCCGGCCGAAGACCAGCAGCTCGATCAGCGAGTTGCCGCCGAGGCGGTTGGCGCCGTGCAGTCCACTGGAGGCCTCTCCGATCGCGTAGAGCCCGGGGACGTCGGTGCTGTGGTCGTCCGAGCGCACCCAGACCCCGCCCATCGAGTAGTGCGCCGTGGGCGCGATCTCGATCGGGTCCTTCGTGATGTCGAGCATCTGCAGCTCGAGCATCGTCTGGTACACCCGCGGCAGCCGGGTCATGATCGTCTCGCGCGGCAGGTGCGAGACGTCGAGCCAGACCCCGCCGTTCGGCGTGCCGCGACCCTCCTTGATCTCGGTGTAGCAGGCGAGAGCGACGCGGTCACGGGTCGAGAGCTCGAGGCGCTCGGCGTCGTACTTGCCCATGAAGCGCTCGCCGAGGCCGTTGCGGAGGATGCCGCCCTCGCCGCGGGCCGCCTCGGAGATCAGCGTGCCCGCCGCGTTCTCGGGCTCGATGATGCCCGACGGGTGGAACTGGACCAGCTCCGGGTCGCGCAGCCGCCCGCCGGCCTCGACGGCCAGGCGGAACGAGTCGCCCGTGTTCTCGTCCCGGCGGGAGGAGGTGCGGCGCCAGATGCGGTTGTGGCCGCCCGCGGCGAGGATCACCGCATCCGCATGGATCAGGTAGCGGGTGCCGTCGACGAGGTCGAAGCCGTAGGCGCCGAACACTGCTCCGTCCTCGTTGACGAGGATGCGGGTGACGTACACGGTGTCCAGGATCGGGATCTCGAGCTGGGCGGCCCGGTTGACGAGCGTGCGCTGGATCTCGAGGCCGGTGTAGTCGCCCGCGAAGGCGGTCCGGCGGTAGGTGTGCGCGCCGAAGAAGCGCTGCGAGATGCGGCCGTCGTCCTCGCGGGCGAACGGCATGCCGTAGCGCTCGAGGTCCTGGATGCCGCGGGCGGCGTTGGAGGTGACGATCTCGACCGTGTGCGGGTTGGCGAGCTGGTAGGACTCGGTGATGGTGTCGGCCGCGTGCTGCTGCCAGCTGTCGTCGGGGTCCATCGTGGCGAGGGCGGCGTTGATGCCGCCGGCGGCGAGGGAGGTGTGCGCGTCCGACTTCGAGCGCTTGCCGAGCGCGAGGACGTCCATGCCCGCCTCGGCGAGCTCGATCGCGGCGCGCAGGCCCGATCCGCCGGTGCCGATGACGAGGACGGAGGTGGAGATCCGGCGCTCCGGTGCGGTGGTCTCTGAAGTGGTCATGCCTCCACGCTAGGCACGGCGCATCGATTACTCCAATGCATAATGCTGGGCACAGCCATGCGCATAGGGTATGCATGTGGATCTCGAGCAGCTCACCGGATTCGTCGAGGTCGCCCGCCTCGGCAGCTTCACCCGCGCCGCCGAGGAGCTGCATCTCGCGCAGCCCTCGCTGAGCCGCCGGATCGCCGCGCTGGAGCAGGACCTCGGCTCCGAGCTCTTCCACCGGGCGCGCTCCGGCAGCACCCTCACACCGGCCGGGGAGCTGCTGCTGCCGCTCGCCCGGCGCATGCTCGCCGACGCCGGATCGGTGCGCCGCGAGCTGGCCGAGCTGGCCGGACTCGAGCGCGGCCGAGTGCGGTTCGGCGCGACGCCGACGCTCTGCATCAGCCTCGTCGCGGAGGTGCTGCACGCGTTCCACTCCGCGCATCCCGCCGTGGAGCTGCACCTCGCCGAGGACGGGTCGCGGAGCCTCTTCGACCGGCTGGCCCGGGGCGAGCTCGACCTGGCGCTGGTGACGACCTCGACCGCGGCCGCTCCCGGCGCCTTCACGGTGACCCCGCTGCTCGTCGAGGAGCTCGTCGTGGTCTCCTCCGCCGCAGAGCCTCCCCTCGCCGCGACCGGCGCGCTCGACCTGGCCGCGGTCGCCCGCCTCCCGCAGATCGTCTTCAACTCCAGCTACGACCTGCGCCGCACGACCGACGCCGCGTTCGCCGCCGCGGGCCTGGAGCCGGACGTGGTGCTGGAGGGCGCCGAGATGGACGCGGTGCTGCGCTTCGCCGAGCGGGGCCTGGGCGTCGCGGTCGTCCCGGCGATGGTGCTGCAGGGGCGCCCGGGGCTGCGCTCGATCCGCATCGAGGAGCCGACGCTCGAGAAGCCCACGCTGACCCGGACGATCAGCCTCGCGCGCCCGGCGGACCTCGCGCCGACCGCCGCGGCGCGGGTCATGCAGCGCACCATCGCGGCGACCGCCCGCGCCTTCGCCGCCCAGGCCGGCGGCACGATGCGCCTGGCCGACACCCGCTGACCCAGCGGGGTCTCATCACCCCGCTGCGCGGCCGGCACATGCTGATCGAGCAGCCCCGGAGGGCGCATCGAGATCCCCCCGCACGCGCAGGAGCGCCCCCGGCCCCGCAGGGCCGGGGGCGCTCCCCGGTGGTTCAGCCGTGCGCTACGAGCACGGGCGCGCCGCGTACGGAGCGCTCACCTCCGTCTCGACGGGGGCGCCGTTCATCGTGGCCGTGGCCTCGACGGTCACCGCACCGGCGGGCAGGTTCGCCTGACGGGTGGTGAAGGCGTGCGACACGGTCTTGCCGGGCGCCACCGAGGTGAACGACTTCGTGCCGGACGTCGACGTGAAGGTCACGCCGACGGGGACGTCGGAGCCGTTGCTCGCCTGGACGGTGACGATCGCCTTGCCCGCGATGCAGCGGGTCGCCGCGCTCGCCGTGATGTCGAGCGCCGGAGCCGCCTCGCCCTCGGTGAAGGCGAAGGTGTCGAGCTCGAACAGGTCGCCGGAGGGTCCGGAGTAGCTGAAGAACACGTCGTGCACTCCGGTCGCTCCGGTCAGCGCGGCGCTGACGTCGGTCCACTCACCGGTCGTCCCGTTCACCGCGACGGTGCCCGCGACGGGCCCGGTCTCGGAGTCGAGGCGGACGGTGACGGTGCCGCCGGCCTGCAGCGCCTTGGCCTTCGCGGTGAACGTCGCGGCTCCGGTGTCCCCGAAGTCGACGGCGGACAGCGCGGTCCAGTCGCCGTTGTCGAGGTCCTTCAGCACGAGGTTCTGCGTCGCGCCCGCGGCGGGGGTGCCGAGCGGCGCCGTCGCGATGCCCTTGCTCCAGCCGATGGTCTCGGCCGGGAAGGTGCGGTACGGATCGAAGTCCTTCACCTGGTCGACGCCCTTGTAGTCGCCGACCACCTGCTGCACCGTGCCGTCGGCGTTGAACTGCAGCTCCTGGATGTGCGGGCTGCGGTACCCCTGGGTGGTGTCGCCGTTGATCCGCTTGTTGAGCGTCGGCGCGTGGTAGGTGAAGTAGTACTTGCCGCCCAGCTCGAAGACCGACTGGTGGTTGTTGCCGCCGGTGCCGGCTCCGAAGAAGCGGCTCTGGTTCGGGAACATCACGCCGGCGTAGTTCTCCTTGGGCCAGGACATCGGGTCGTCCGAGATCATGTAGCCGATCTCGCCGCCGCCCGGGTAGCCGGGCTCGCGGGTCTGGTTGCCGCCGAAGTCGTTGCCGCCGAAGTGGGACGAGTACGAGAGGTAGTACTTGTCCTGGCGCTTGAACACCTGGGCCGCCTCGAACGCGACGGGCGCGTCCACGACGGCGGAAGTGCCCTGGGTCGAGATCATGTCGTCGCCGAGCTCGATCACGCGGATGTTCTTCGGGTTGTTGAATCGCTCGGCCGCGGGGAGCGCGGTCGAGGCGGGTCCGCCTCCGAAGAACAGGTAGCCCTGGCCGTCGTCGTCGACGAGCGGTGCCGGGTCGAACTTCCACGCGACCGCCTCGGCGCCCGGGGTGGACGCGTTGATGAGCGTGGAGGTCCGCTGGCTGGTCCACGGGCCCACCGGCGAGTCGCCGGTGATCACGTTGCTGGAGCCGCCGCCGTTGGCGTAGTAGAGGAAGTACTTGTCGACGCCGTTCACGGTCTTCTTCGCCATGCCGGGAGCCCACGAGTTGCCGGTGTAGGGCGCGACTCCGGTGGAGCCGGCGACCTGGATCTCGCCGTGGTCGGTCCAGTTGACGAGGTCGTCCGAGGAGATCACGGTGATCTGGTTGATCTTGCCGTAGTCGATGCCCGCCGAGACGCCCGTGGCGGGGTTCGGAGCGTAGCCCTGGGTGTCGTTCGTCATGTACATGTACACGCGGCCGTTCTCGACGAAGCCGAAGCCGTCGGCGCCGAACTTCCAGCCCATGAGCGGGTTGTGGTCGCCCGGGATCTTGCCCACGACCTCGATGGTGCGCGAGGCGGGCGCGGGCGGCGCCGCTCCGACCAGCGAGACGTCGTCGAGCTTGTAGTCCATGAGGTGCGTCTCGGGCGCGGCCGAGGGAGTCGCGGTCCACGGCGTCTCGAAGAAGAGGCGCGCGGTCGCGACGCTCTGCCCGGCGGGGATGGTGAACGATCCGTTGATCGTCGCCCACTGCCCCTTCGTGGCGGTGACGCTCGCGAGGTTCGTGTAGGTGCCTCCGCCGTAGTGCATGGTGGCGAAGAACTGCTTGGTCGCGGGGCTCGCGGCGTTCTCGTACTTGATCTGCGCCTTGACCTGGTAGGTCTGGCCGGCGACGACCTTGCCGCTGAGGTCCTGCATGGCGCCCGCGCCGGTGGTCGTGCGGCCGGTGACGAGCGCTGCGGCGGTGCCGGTGCGCGCATCCGTGGTCGTCGCGATGGTGCCGGCGTCGGCGGCGTTGCCGTTGTTGACGAACCAGCTGCTGATGCCGCTCTCGAAGCCGCCGTTGACGATGAGCTCCGCCTCAGCGGCGGACGAGGTCTGGGCGGCGAAGGGGGCCACCAGGAGCGCGGTCAGCGCGGCCGTGGCCAGCAGCCTCAGCCGCAACCGCCCCTTCGGAGCGGCTTCTCGTTGTGGTGATCTCACGGATCCTCCTTGATCGTGTCGTGCAGGAGATCGTCGGCGACGGGTGCCGCTGACGCGTTCGGGGGGGGGGCGGCCGCGCGGGCCGCCCCCGGAGTGCTCAGCCGCAGGACGCGGCCGGGTGGGGCGCTCTCACCGTGGTCGTCACCGGCTCGCCGTCGAGGGTGGCGGTCGCGGTCACGACCACCTCGGCGCCGGGGACCGAGGCCGCCCGCGTGGTGAAGGCGTGGCTCGTCGTGGCGCCGGGTGCGAGCGCGGCGACCGTCTTCGCGCCGGAGGCGCTCTCCATCCGGAGGGCGACGGGCACGTCGTCGGCGTTGGTCGCCCGCACGGTCACGACGACCTTCCCGGCGATGCAGCGGGTCGCGGCGGCGGCGGTCACGTCGAGCGACGCCTCCTTCAGAGTCCCGAGGCGCGCCAGCTGGTAGCTGAGCGCGCGCTCCGGGGCGTCGATCTGGTTCTGCGATCCCGCGGTGCCGACCGCCTGCGCCTTCGCGAGGACCGACTGGAGGTCGGACCAGGCGTCGGCCGGGTAGTCGTCGGAGCGGAGCGTCGCCGCGTGAGCGACGGCCGCGTCGAGCTGCGAGCGGTCGAGCGCCTTCCCCTCCGAGGAGAGGGTGTCGCTCAGGAGGAACTCGTCGACGTCGACGTGGCCGCCGGCGGTCTTCGTCGCGTAGCTGAACAGCCCGAGGCGGTGGCCCATGAAGTGCGTGAGCTGACCGTCGAGGGTCTGCGGGCCGACGCGGCTGCCGAGCTTCGTCCAGCTCGTCCCGTCGAGGCTGTACGAGAAGGTCGTCCAGAGCTGTCCGGCCGGGGCCGAGAGCTCGAGGTCGGCCTTCAGGCGCACCTGCGAGGCGTCGCCGAGGGCGGCGGTGGTGCCGGGGAGGAAGGACTCCACGGCCGCCTGGTCGAACGTGGTCGCGAACGGCTGGCTGCGGTTCACGACGCCGACGGTGGTGACGCCGTCCACGCGCTTGACCGCGACGTAGGAGAAGCCGCGGTTGTAGGCCGCGAGGCCGGCGACGTCGCCGTCCTTCATCCCGGAGACGTCGAACGCCGCCTCCGCCGACTGCTTCGGAGCCACGATGCGCTGGGAGAGCGTGTTGCGCGCCTCCTCCAGGTACGTCATCTCGGGCGAGCCCGAGAGACGCGTGTGCGCGGCCGTTCCGCTGAGCACCTTCCCGTTGGTGAGGCGGAGCCAGCCCTCGCGCTCGGTCAGCGACCAGTAGCGGTTGTCGGGGGCGTGGTTCCACTGCCAGGGGAGGGCGAGGGTCGAGCCGTTCGGCTCGATCTCGGCGGCCGTCGGGCGCTCGAGGGTGGGAGCGGCTCCGACGAGCGAGACGTCGTCGAGCAGGTACTCGGTGCTCGAGGACGCCGGCTGCGGATTGCCCCACGGCGTCTCGACGGCGAACTTCACGCTGCCGACGTTCGCGGTCTCGGGCACCGTGTAGGTCCCCGTGATCGTCGTCCACTGCCCCTGCGTGACGGCGGCGGAGGCCATCGTCACGGGTCCCGCGCCGAAGTCGGCGCAGAGGTTGAAGCGGACCGACGCGGGGCCGGTCGTGTACTTCACCTTCGCGGACACGGTGTAGGTCACGCCGCGCTGCAGCTTGCTCGCGAGCACCTGGCTCGGGCCGGAGCCGTTGAGCGTGCGGGTGCCCACGCGGAGCGCGGCGGTGCCGGACGCCGGGTCGGTCGTGTCGGCCGACAGCGTCGCGCCGAACTGGCCTGCCCACGGCGCCGTCCCCGACTCGGCTCCCGGGTTCTGGAGCAGCTGCACGCCGAGCAGCGACGCGTCGTAGGCGGGCGCGGGCGGGATCGTCCACGACTCGTCCTGGTAGGCCTTCGCCGGGGCGTCGTTGTCGAAGTCGTCCGAGACGACGATGCTCTTCTGCCGCTCGAACAGCTCCTCCTCGGGGCTGAGGCGGATCGGCTTCGGGAAGCTCCCGCCCACCGGCACCGAGCCGTTCGTCCCGAACGTCGGCCAGCCGTCCTTCCACGTCGCCGGGATGAGCCCGGGGATGCGGCCGGTCGGGAAGCTGTCGCGGAAGAACATGCCGTGCCAGGCGGTCGAGCCGTCCTCCTTCGCGATCGGCACGAGGCTCCCCTGGGCGAACCCGCTGGAGTTCAGCACGCCCTTGCCCTCGTAGGGGTTGCTGCCGTCGGCGGTCGCGTAGCGGCCCAGCAGCGCGGACGAGCGGAACAGCGCCACCTGGCGGCCCTGGCCCGAGGGCCAGGTGATGATGACGATGTAGTACTGCCCGTCGATGTACTGCACCTGCGCGCCCTCGAAGAGGCCGCCGAGGTAGCCGGCTCCCGGGTAGTCGGAGGTGCGGAGGATGTTCGGGTACTCGGCGACGACGGTCGTCAGGTCCTCGCTCAGCTTCACGGCGCTGGTGGATCCGGAGCCGTAGAAGATGTACGGCGTGCCGCCGTCCGCGTCGTCGAAGAAGAGCGACGGGTCGTGGAAGGCGCGGCCGAGGGCCGTGCGGGTCCAGGCTCCGTCCTCGATGTCGTCGGTCGAGTAGAGGTAGGAGCCGCCGAGGTTGTTGGTGTTGAAGACCGCGTAGTAGCGGCCGTCGTGGTACCGGAGCGACGAGGCCCACTGGCCGTTGCCGTAGGAGTTCTGCCCGTTCCGGAGCGAGAAGCGGTCGCCGATCTCGAGCCGGTCGAAGACGTAGTTGACGATCTCCCAGTTGACGAGGTCGTAGGACTTCATGATCGGGGCGCCCGGGCTGAGGTGCATCGTGGTGCTGATCATGTAGTAGATGTCGCGGCCCTCGTCGTTCTCGGCCGCGGGCACGCGCTCGACGCTGACGTCGGGCACGTCGGCGTTCAGCAGCGGCACGGAGTAGGTGCCGTCGCCGCGGTCCGTCGACGTGTACGAGGCCTTCGGCGACCACGCGCCGGCCGCGGTCGCCGGAGCCGCGCCGGAGGCGAGCAGGCCCGCCGCGAGGAGGGCGCCGATCGCCGTGGAGGCGACTGCGCGCATCGGGGTCATTCGAACAGCGACAGCGTCAGGACGGAGGAGTAGTCGCCGGGGGCGACGTCGGCCTCGGTCTTCAGGGTGAGGCCCGCGGACACGGTCCAGGACCCGTCCGTCGCGGTCTCCTGCGAGTCGAGCGACAGCGCGAGCAGCTCCTGGTCGAACAGGCCCACGGCGTCGGCGCCCTCGTCGAGGATCGTGTCGACCGGGTCGCCCTCGGACACGAGGCCCGACTCGCCGCCGTCCACGAGGACCGGCGTCCAGCCGAGGTGGTCGGAGGAGATGTCCTCCTGGTCCGCGTCGCCGGTGAAGGCGCTCGCCGAGCCGAGGACGTACCAGCCGGCTCCGGCCGGGATCTCGTCGACGGTCCGGGTGTCCGTCACGGTCACGTCGGGCAGCTGCCCCGTGAAGGCGCGCACGGTCGGGGTGGAGCCCTCCTCGGCGAGCGTGGCGGAGGTGCCGTCGATCGACATCGAGAGGGCGCCGGGCTGCTCCAGCTCCTCGATGCTGACGTTCACGTCGACGTCGTCGGAGCCGTACTCGGTGTCGGCGGCCGCGGCCGCGGCGGCGACGCCGGACAGGAGCAGGCAGCCGGCGAGAGCGGCGCCCGAGCGGACGAGCCAGAGGGGTCGGGGGGTGCGTCGCGTGGACATGGTGTTCCTCACTCGATCGGCATCGTCGCCGATCAGGTCGAGCGCCGGACGGCGCGGAGTGGTGGCGCGGCCCGAGGCCGCGAGAGGACGGAGCGCGGCGCAGCCCGAGGGGCGTTCGGCCGCGCCTGGAGCGCAGGACGCGCGGAGAGCGGCGGACGGCTCGTGCGCGGCGGCTTCCACAGCGTGGCCACGCGAGCTCCAGCTCTCGACCCCCTCAGCACTGAGGGGAGAAAGGCTGCCCGACACTCGTCTCTCTCGACTGCTGAGCTTTCCCTCAGCTAGTCTTGCGGGCAATGTTACCGGGAACATTTCCGATTGCAAGGACGTGTTCTCAACCGTCCGGAGCAGCGCAGCGAGGCGATCACCGCGTTCCGCCGCGGCCGGGCGGGGACGGCGGGAGGGGACGAGGATGTCCGCAGGGGCGGCGACGGCGGAGGCCGAGCAGGAGGTCGTGACGACGGAGTGCGCGGAGCGCTCGGGCGTCATCGGCGTGCTCCTGGGCGACTTCGAGCCGTTCGGCACGGAGGTGCTGCAGGGAGTGGCGACGGCGCTCCGGGGGACCCGGTTCGACCTCCTCGCCGGCAGCGGGGCGAGCCGCCGGGGCCGGGCGGGCTGGGAGCAGGAGTCCCTGCGGCGTCTCACCGAGGCGCAGGTAGCGGGAGCGATCCTGGTGACTCCCTCCGGCGTGATCCCCTCGTCGGACCTGCCGCTCGTCGTCGTGGATCCGCTGACCGCGCAGACCGAGCTGCATTCGGTGGCGACCGACGACTTCGGCGGAGCGCAGCTGGCGACGAGCCACCTGATCGGGCTCGGCCATCGCCGCATCGGCTTCGTCGCGGGCCGCCCCGACCTGGAGTCGTCGCACCGGCGCGGCGCCGGCTACCAGCGGGCGCTCGCGGACGCCGGCCTCCCCTACGACCCCGCGCTCGTACGGGTCGGCTACTACCGGCACGACCCCTCCCTCGCCGCCGCCCACGAGCTGCTGCTGCTGCCCGACCGCCCGACGGCGGTCCTCGCCGCGAACGACGCCTCCGCCATCGCCGTGATCGAGGCGGCCCGGGCGCTGGGCCTCTCGGTGCCGGGGCAGCTGTCGGTCGTGGGCTACGACGACGTGCCCGACGCCTCCCGGGTGGTCCCCGCGCTCACGACGGTGAGGCAGCCGCTGCACCGCGTGGGGCGCGCGGCCGCCCGGGCGCTCCTGACGCTGATCGACGGCGGGAGCGTGGCCGAGCAGCACGTGCGGCTGCGCAACAAGCTCGTGCTCCGCGGGTCGACGGCGCCTCCCGCCGAGGGCCCGCCGTCCGGCTGACTCCTCCCCCTCCCCCAGCCGGCGGGAATACGCTCGGCGCATGAACCAGCAGCGCACTCCGGTCACGGTCACGGTCACGGGAGCGGGAGGCGCCATCGGCTACGCGCTCCTTTTCCGCATCGCCTCGGGTCAGCTCCTCGGGCCGGACGTCCCCGTCCGCCTGAACCTGCTCGAGATCCCCTCCGGCCTCCGCGCGGCCGCGGGCACGGCGCTCGAGCTGCAGGACGGCGCCTTCCCCCTCCTCCGCGGGATCGAGGCGACGGACGACCCGGCCGCCGCGTTCGACGGCGCGAGCGTCGCCCTCCTCGTGGGCGCCCGGCCGCGCAGCGCGGGCATGGAGCGCGCCGACCTGCTCGCCGCGAACGCGGGCATCTTCGGGCCTCAGGGCGCCGCGCTGAACGCGCACGCCGCCTCCGACATCCGCGTGCTGGTCGTCGGCAACCCGGCCAACACCAACGCCTGGATCGCGCGGCGCAGCGCCCCGGACATCCCCGCCGGCCGCTTCACCGCGATGACGCGCCTCGACCACAACCGGGCGGTCGCGCAGCTCGCCGCGAAGCTCGACGCCCCCGTCGACGCGATCGAGGGCGTCGCGATCTGGGGCAACCACTCCGCCTCGCAGTACCCCGACGCGACGCACGCCACCGTCGGCGGACGGCCGGTGCCCGAGCTGGTCGACGCGGAGTGGCTGCACACGGAGTTCGAGCCGCGGGTCGCCAAGCGCGGCGCCGAGATCATCGAGGTCCGCGGAGCCTCCTCGGCCGCGTCCGCCGCCTCCGCCGCGATCGATCACGTGCGCGACTGGGT
This sequence comes from Rathayibacter sp. AY1H3, assembly GCF_002932015.1. Taxonomy (NCBI): domain Bacteria; kingdom Bacillati; phylum Actinomycetota; class Actinomycetes; order Micrococcales; family Microbacteriaceae; genus Rathayibacter; species Rathayibacter sp. AY1H3. The sequence goes on along the minus strand of NZ_PSUU01000026.1, from coordinate 6,318 downwards.
CGACGGCACGTCGTGGACCTCGGCCGCCGTCGAGTCGGACGGCTCCTACGGGGTGGAGGAGGGGCTGATCTCCTCGTTCCCGGTCCGCTCCGTCGACGGCGAGTGGCGGATCATCGAGGGGCTCGAGATCGACGCGCACTCCCGCGCGCGGATCGACGAGTCCGTGCTCGAGCTGCGCGCCGAGCGCGACCAGGCGCTGGCGTTCCTCGCGTCCTGACGCGCCCCTCCCCGTCCTGTCGCCACGGGATGCCACTCTGGTGCGCCTCGCGCGACGTGTCGCGTACCGGAGCGGCATCTCGAGGAGGGGCTCAGCGGCGCTTCTCCGGAGTGGGGAGGGTGCCGGAGGCGCGGGCGGCCTCGTACCAGGCGTGCGCCTCCTCCTGGCGCTCCGCCTCGGCGCCGGTCGCGATCGCCGCGCGCACGTGCTCGGGCCCGTAGCCGAACGACGCGACCAGGTCGGCGGCGTGCGGGCGGATGCGGGCGAGCAGCCGGTCGATGTAGGACGTCACCGCGACCGCTCGCTGCGACGACAGGCGCCCGTGGATGAGGTACCAGTCGAGGTGCTTCTCGATCAGGCCCAGGCCGAACAGGTCGCGGAGCCAGGTGAGGACGGTGCGCGTGCCCGCGTCCTCGACGCCGGCGAGCGCCTCCGTGAACGCCTCCCACTGCAGCAGCTCGGCGTGCGCGCGCGCCGCCTCGATGAGCTCGCTCTGGTGCGCGTTGAACAGGCGGGCCGCCTCGTCGGAGGGCAGCTTCGACGCCGGGCGCAGCCGTGAGGCGATCCCCGCGACCATGCTCTCGACGCGGCCGGTGAGCAGCTCGCGCTGGTCCTCCCGCAGCTGGCCGACCGAGCGGGCCGTCGATCCGCGATCGGCGACGACCTGGGCCAGACGGCGCAGACCCGAGTTGTCGACGGTCGCCCCCGCGACCTGCGAGGCGGCGTACCGCGCGAGCTCCGCGGGCTGGGCGCCCTTGAAGCGGCGTCCGACGTCGGTCAGCAGGCGCTTGGCGACCAGCTGGAGGAGCACGGTGTTGTCGCCCTCGAAGGTCGCGTACACGTCGAGGTCGGCGCGCAGCTGCGTGAGCCGGTTCTCCGCGAGGAAGCCCGCGCCTCCGCAGGCCTCGCGCGCCTCCTGCAGCGTGTCGAGAGCGTGCCAGGTCGAGAGCGCCTTCAGCCCCGCGGCGAGGGTCTCGAGGTCCTGCCGCGACTGCTCGGTGTCGTTCGCGCCGGAGAAGACCTCGTCGAACGCCGTCAGCAGCTTCTCGTGCGCGAAGGCGGCGGCGTAGGTGGTGGCCAGGCGCGGCAGGAGGCGGCGCTGGTGCCGCTGGTAGTCGAGCAGCACCTCCTCCCGCTCGCCGCCGCCGGTGAACTGGCGGCGCTGATCGCCGTAGGTGACGGCGACCGTCAGCGCGATCTTCGCCGCGGCGACCGAGGCTCCGTCGAGCGAGACACGGCCCTGCACGAGCGTGCCGAGCATGGTGAAGAAGCGGCGGCCCGGGCTCGCGATCGGCGAGGAGTAGGTGCCATCGGCGGCGACGTCGCCGTAGCGGTTCAGCAGGTTCTCGCGCGGGACGCGGACGCCGTCGAAGTGGAGGCGGCCGTTGTCGATCCCGTTCAGACCGCCCTTGAGGCCGTCGTCCTCCCCGCCGACGCCGGGCAGGAACGCGCCCTGCTCGTCGCGGATCGGGACGAAGAAGGCGTGGACGCCGTGGTTCACCCCTTGGGTGACCAGCTGCGCGAAGACGACCGCCGCGCGCCCGTCCACCGCCGCGTTGCCGAGGTAGTCCTTCCAGGCCGCGCGGAACGGCGTCCGCAGCACGAACTCGCCGTCCTCGTAGGTGGCGGTCGTGGCGATCGACGCGACGTCGGAGCCGTGCCCGGTCTCGGTCATCGCGAAGGCGCCCGGGATCTCGAGGCTCATGATCCCCGGCAGCCACTTCTCGTGGTGCGGGCGCGTGCCCAGGTGCAGGACCGCGGCGCCGAAGAGCCCCCACTGCACGCCGGACTTGATCTGCAGCGAGGGGTCGGCGGTGACCAGCTCCTCGAAGCCGGCGATGTTGCCGCCGTGATCGGCCTCGCCGCCGAGGTCGACCGGGAAGGCGCGGTGCACGCCGCCCTCGGCCGCGAGCACGCGCATCTGCTCCGAGACGCGGAGGCGGTGCTCCTTCATCGGGAGGCCGTCGGTGCGGTGCAGCTCGGGGCGGGCGGTCAGGGCGCGGCTGGCGAGGCGCTGCTCGCGCCAGGCGCCGAGCAGGGTCTCGCCGAGGGCGGCGACGTCGACGGAGGGGGCGCCGTCCTCGTCCAGGCGCGCGTCGACCTCGGAGCCGAGGGAGTCCACCGGCGGCGTGGGCGCGATGGAGCCCGAGCGGGAGCGCCGGGCCCGCGTGCGCCCGGTGGCCGCCCGGTCGGCGGCGTCGGCGGCGGAGCGGGGGTGGGGAGCGGTGCTGACCATGGTGTTCGTGTCCCTTCGACCGTCTGCGGTTCGGGCCGCTCCCGGTGCGTCGTGTGCCGACGGGCGCGGCAGCGGAGGCGGTCCTCGCACGGTAGGTCGCGCGGCGGCGCGGCGGAAACGTTCCGTCGCCCGGGCACAAACGGCGCCGGGCGGAGGCGGAAGCGCGTTGTCGGAACCGACCAGGCGGAGGCGGGGCGCCTCGTCTGTGCGCTGGACGGGCTGTCCCTGCCGACGGGAGCGGAGGAGGGGGCGGCTCGTCCGTGTGCTGAACGGGCTGTCCCTGCGGGCTGCTTCTGCGGAGGAGGGACGCCGCACCGGAGGCCGCCTCGCTAGTCTCTCGGCATGAGCGAGCCGCCGCTGCCTCCCCCTCCGCCCGCCCGACACCCGGCGGCCGGGCCGCCCGCGGACGTCGCGGCAGCGCCTCCCCGGACTCCGGGTGCGCCGCCCGTGGACGTCGCGGCCGCGCCTCCCGCGCCTCCGGCCGCGCCGGGATCCGGGGTGCCGCATCGGCACCCGGTCCGCGTCTGGGACCTGGTGCTGACGATCGTGCTGATCCTCGTGGCCTCCGCGGTGACGCTGCTGCTGTCGTTCTTCGGGCTGTTCTTCGCGATGGCCAGCGACTCGTGCGGCGGATCGAACGCCTGCGACATCGGCCTGATCGAGGGCGGGATGGTCCTCGCCGCGGGAGGAGTGTGGGTGCCGTTCCTCGCGGCGCTGGTCGTCTCGATCGTGCTGCTGGTGCGGCGGCGGATCGCGTTCTGGGTGCCGGTGGCGGGCCTCGCGGTGTCGTTCTGCTGCACGCTGCTCGGCGGGTGGATGGCGTCGACGGGCGCGAACGGCTGAGGGCGCTCGCCGGCGCCTCGGACCGAGGACGCTCGCGTCGGTGACGAGGTGGGCACGATCGTCGACGCGGAGCCCGGAACACGATCGCCCGCGCCGGCGCCCGCCTCCGTCGCGGGTGGTGAACCGCGCGCCTCAGCGACGGATCAGTAGCTGTCCCAGCCGGGCTCCCAGTCGGGCTCGTCCGGCGGCACCCAGTCGTCCTCCGGCGGCTGAGCGGCGGACACCGGCGGACCGGACGACTCGCGGCCGAACGAGGGCTTCGCCCCTTGCGAGCGGGACGACCCGCCACGGGCGGCCGGCGCGCGGCGGGGAGCGGGAGCCTCCTCACCGGGTTCCGGGACGGCGATCTCGGGGCTCTCCCCCGCGACGACTGCGAGCACGGCCCCGCCGTAGGTGAGCAGCTTCTTCTGGCCGACGCCGCCGATGATGCTGAGCGCGTCCATCGTCGCCGGCTCGGCGGTCGCGATCTCGCGGAGGGTCGCGTCGTTGAAGACGATGTAGGCCGGGACCGCCTGCGCGCGGGCCTGCGCGGCGCGCCACTCCCGGAGCCGCTCGAACAGCGGCTGAGCCTCACCCGACAGCTCGGCCACGGTGGACCGTCCGGAGCGGGAGGATCCGCTGGAGCGGGCCGGCTTCTCCGGCTCCTGCCGCAGCTCGACCTTCCGTTCGCCGCTGAGGACGGAGCCGGACGCGGGCGTGAGCACGAGCGTGCCGAAGCCGTCGTCGTTCACGCCGAGAAGGCCCTGCGCGAGGAGCTGGCGGGCGACTCCGCGCCACTGGGTGTCGCTGAGCTCGGCGCCGATGCCCCAGGTGGCGAGGCCGTCGTGCTGGTGCTGAGTGGTGCGCGGCGTGGTCTTGCCGCGGAGGACGTCGATGATGTGTCCGGCGCCGAACTGCTGGTTGCGCTCCCGCTTGAGGCGGACGACCGTCGACAGGAACTTCTGCGCCGCGACGGTGCCGTCCCAGGAGGCGGGCGGCTCGAGGCAGGTGTCGCAGTTGCCGCAGGCGGTGCTCTCCTGGCCGAAGTAGGCGAGCAGGTTCACCCGGCGGCACTGGACCGTCTCGGAGAGCGCGAGCATCGCGTCCAGGTGCGCGGACATCCGCCGACGGTGCGCCAGGTCTCCCGGCGACTCGTCGATCATCCGGCGCTGCTGCACCACGTCCTGCAGGCCGTAGGCGAGCCAGGCGGTGGACGGCAGTCCGTCGCGGCCGGCGCGACCCGTCTCCTGGTAGTAGCCCTCGACCGACTTGGGCAGGTCGATGTGCGCGACGAACCGCACGTCCGGCTTGTCGATCCCCATGCCGAAGGCGATGGTCGCGCAGACGATGACGCCCTCCTCGCGGAGGAACCGCGACTGGGCGGCGGCGCGCACCCGCGAGTCGAGGCCCGCGTGGTACGCGACGGCGTCGAAGCCCGCCGAGCGCAGCGCCTCGGCCGTCGCCTCGACGCTCTTGCGGGAGAGGGCGTAGACGATGCCCGCGTCGTGCGCGTGCTCGCGCCGCAGGAAGTCGATCAGCTGCTTGCGCGGCTCGACCTTGTTGACGATCCGGTACTGGATGTTCGGGCGGTCGAAGCTCGAGACGAAGTGGCGGGCGGCGCCGAGGTGCAGGCGCGAGGTGATCTCGCGGTGCGTCGCCTCGGTGGCGGTCGCGGTGAGGGCGATGCGTGGGACGTCGGGCCAGCGCTCGGCGAGCTCGCCCAGTGCGAGGTAGTCGGGGCGGAAGTCGTGGCCCCACTGGCTGACGCAGTGGGCCTCGTCGATCGCGAAGAGGGCGATCCGGCCGCGGGCGAGGAACTGCTTCATGCCCTCGTTGCCCAGGCGCTCCGGGGCGACGTAGAGCAGGTCGAGCTCGCCGTCGAGGTAGGCGCGCTCGACGCGGCTGCGCTCGCCCGCGTCCTGGGTGGAGTTGAGGAACTCGGCGCGGACGCCGTTCGCACGGAGGGCGTCGACCTGGTCCTGCATCAGCGCGATGAGCGGGGACACGACCACGCCGGTGCCGGGGCGCACGATGGCGGGGATCTGGTAGCAGAGCGACTTGCCGCCGCCGGTGGGCATCAGGACGACGGCGTCGCCGCCTCCGATGACCTGCTCGACGATGGCCTGCTGCTCGCCGCGGAAGGAGCCGTAGCCGAAGACCTTCTCGAGGATCGCCTGCGCCTCGGAGGATCCGGAGCCCGCAGCGCCGCTCGCCGCGTCGCTCCGGACGCCGCCGCGGGACTCCGCCGAGGGGTCGGCGAGCGGCGGGGCGGGGAGGGCTGTCGCGGTGGGCTCTGTCACCCGGGGAACTCTACCCGCCGCCTCCGACGCCGCCCCGGGGGTCCGGGGAACTGTGGAGAAGGGCTGCAGGGAGGGAGCTGGGGAGGCGGATGCGGGGAGGTCGGGGGTCTTCTGCGGCGCCCGGATCAGAGGTCGGTGAGGGTGCGGGTGTCGCCGTCCCAGAAGCGGACGCCCGCGAGGCCGACGGTGAACGGCTCGCCGAGGAGGGGGACGGCGTCGCCGAGCTGCTCGGCGCGGAGGCGGCGAGAGACGCTGATGTGCGGCGTCCAGGCGTCCGGGAGCGAGGTGTCGACGCCGCCCGGCACGAGGCGCGTGGCCCGATCGTGCAGAGCGTCGAGGGCGGGCGAGCGGACCACTCCCCAGGCGAGGACGAAGCGCCCGGCGTGCGGGAAGAGGAGGACGGCACCGAGGTCGGCCGTCGCCGGCAGCGGACCGAGCGCGCCCGGCTCCGGGGCGGTCAGCTCGGGCCCGGCGACCAGGGTGAGGTGCGGGCGGTTGCTGGCGGACGTGTGCAGTGCGAGGCTCGGGATGCCGGCCGCCTCGAGCGCCTCCCACTGGCTGCGGACGCGAGCCTCCGACTCCGGATCGAGGAGGACTTCGAGGCTGCGCATGTCCACATTCTGCCGCGGGCAATGTGTGCTGGCTTTCGCGGACGCGCGGCCACTCGCGGGTGCGCGCGGTCCTCGCCGGCTCCCGCGAGTGTGCAGGAGTCACTCCCGGGGGCGGGGAGCGGGGCGGTGGCG
>NZ_PSUU01000025.1:0-54942 GCF_002932015.1 Rathayibacter sp. AY1H3 | reverse complement strand
GCGCCGCCGGTCCGGGCCGTCCAGTCCCCACGCGACGACCCGCGTGTCCAGGGCGTTCCAGCACTCCGGAGGCTGGACCCGCGTCCCCGGCGGCGGCGCGGAGGGCGGGGAGGAGGGTCGGTGTCATGATCGTCCTTGGTCGAGCCGACGGCCAGCGGCCGGCTTTTGTCCGACATAACCTGCGTGTGTCCCGATCATGCCCGAAGATCGGCCGGGACGCGACTCCGGCGATGGCAGGATGACCGCATGCCCGCGCCGACGCCCTCGCTGCACCACTCGGTGCTGGACGAGCTCGGCTCGCAGATCGTGCGCGGCGAGCTCGCGCCGGGCACCACCTTCAGCGCCGACGAGCGTGCGGAACGGCGCGGGGTCTCCCGCTCGGTGATGCGGGAGGCGGTGCGCGTCCTCGAGACGCTCGGGCTCGTGACGTCCCGCCGCCGCGCGGGGACGCGGGTCCAGCCTCCGGAGTGCTGGAACGCCCTGGACACGCGGGTCGTCGCGTGGGGACTGGACGGCCCGGACCGGCGGCGCCAGCTGCACCAGCTCAGCGAGCTCCGACTCGGGGTGGAGCCGCTCGCCGCCCGGCTCGCCGCGGCGAACGCGACCGAGGAGCAGCGGCGGGCGCTCACGGAGGCGGGCGACGCCCTCTCCACCCACTCCCGTGCAGCCGACCAGTCCGCCTACCTCGCCGCCGACACCGCCTTCCACCGCTCCCTCCTGGCCGCGTCCGGCAACCTGATGCTCGCGCAGCTGGGCGATCTGGTCGCCGAGGTCCTCGCCGGCCGCACCCGCAACGCGCTCATGCCGCGCGAGGCCGACTCCACCGCGGTGCGGCTGCACCGGGCGGTGGCCGCCGCCGTCGCCTCGGGCGACGCGGACGCTGCGGAGGCCGCGATGCGGGCGATCGTCGAGGAGTCGGACCGGGCGGTCCAGGAGAGCTGACGGGGTTGCACGCCCGCAGCGCCGCGCGCACAGTGGAGCGCATGGTCGAGGGATACACGTCCGCGCAGGTGCGGGCCGCCGAGGCTCCGCACCTGGCCCGGCGGGAGCCGCTGATGCAGCGCGCCGCCGACGGCCTCGCCCGCGAGCTTCGCCTCTTGCTCGCCGGGCGCTCCGACCGCTCCCGTCCGGGCTCGGTGCTCGTCCTGGTCGGTCCGGGCGACAACGGCGGTGACGCGCTCTACGCGGCCGCCGAGCTCTCCTCCTCCGGAACCGACGTCGTCCTCGTCCTCACGGCCGAGCGGGTGCACCGCCGGGGCCTCGCCGTGGCGCTCGACGAGGGCTGCGGGCAGGTGCCGGCCGACGACGCGCCCGGCCTCGCCGCGGCGGTGGCGCGGGCGGATGTCCTGGTCGACGGGATCCTCGGCATCGGAGCGACGGAGCCCGCGCTGCGGGGGCGGCCGCGCGTCGTCGTCGAGGCGGTGCTCGACGCGCTGGAGCGGCGGGCCGAGCGCCCGGTGGTCGTCGCGGTCGACCTGCCGAGCGGAATCCATCCCGACGACGGGTCGGTCCCCGATCCCACCGTGCTGCGCGCCGATGTGACGGTCGCCTTCGGCGCGATCAAGGCCGGTCTGCTGCTGCCTCCGGGCGACTCCTACGCGGGCCGTCTGCGCCTGGTCGACATCGGCCTCGGCCCGGACCTGGCCGGAGTGGAGCCCGCGGTCCGCGAGTGAGCGAGCGGCTCAGGAGGGAGCGAGGAGGTGCGCCTTCTCGGGGTGCTGCTCGAACCACTGCCCGACGTACCAGCACATCGGCACGACGCTCCGCCCGCCGGCGGCCTCGATGTCGTCGACGGCGAAGGAGACGAGCTCCCCTGCGAGCCCGCGGCCGCGGAAGGGCGGGGTCGTGAAGGAGCGGACGAGGGAGACGCTGCCGGGCGCCTCGCGGTAGTCGAGGACGCCCACCAGGGCGCCGTCGAGGTGGAGCTCGTAGCGCGACGCGTCGTCCGCCCGGCGGAAGTCCTTGGCCATGCCTCCAGAGTAGGACGGCCCGGACGGATCAGGTCTCGTCGCCGAGCATCTCGCCGTCGACGTAGAGCCAGCGACCGTCCTCGCGCAGGAAGCGGCTGCGCTCGTGCACGAGGCCGGGGCCGGCGGGCGAGCGGTAGGAGGCGCGGAACTCGACCAGGCCCTCCTCGTCGCCCTCCCCGCCGAACGAGGTGTCGACGATCTGGAGCCGGCGCCACTGGACGTCGGGATCGAGGTCGATGCGGCGCGGCCGGGTCGAGGGGTGCCAGCTCCCGAGCAGGTAGGGGGCGCTGCCGAGGACGTTCGCGCTGTAGCGGCTGCGCATCAGGCGCTCCGCCGTCGGCGAGGGCTCCTCGCCGAGGTGGGCGGGGCGGCAGCAGTCGGCGTAGTGGCGGCGGCTTCCGCAGGGGCAGGAGTCGGCGGGATGCATCCGGCCAGTGTGGCAGGCGATGCGGCGCCCCCGGCCCGCCGAGGCTCCGGCGAGCGCCGCGACTCCCCGGACCGTCCAGGTGTGCATCCCCTCCACATCCGCTCCGCCGCCTTGAGGGTGCCGCTGGATCCCGGCAACGTGGCCCCCTCATCGACCACGGACGGAAGGAACGACCCGATGCTCACCCTCACCGACAACGCCAGCACCGTCGTCAAGACCATCACCGGGCAGACCGAGACCCCTGTCGAGGGAGGCCTGCGCATCAGCGGCACCGATCTCGACGCCCGCAACTTCGCTGTCGCGGTCGCCGCGGCCCCCGAGACGACGGACGCCGTCGTGGAGCAGGACGGAGCGCGCGTGTTCCTCGACGTCGCCGCCTCCGTCGCTCTCGGCGACAAGGTCCTCGACGCGCAGGTGGACGAGGGCGGCTCCGTCAGCTTCGGGATCGCTCCGCAGGGCTGACCCCGTCGACCCGGAGGCCGCCCCCACCGCAGTGCGGGAGGGCGGCCTCCGTCGTCCCCGGGATCAGGAGAGGATGTCGCGAGTGGTGAAGCGGCCGATCGCGAGCGACCCGAACACGGCGACATAGGCGAGCTGGAGCAGCGCGTTCTCGCCGAAGGAGCTCCACGCGATCGGGTCGCGCAGGAGGTCGGCGAAGTCGAACCACCGGTCCGTCAGCAGGAACGGGTGGAGGGCGTCCAGCTGCGAGAGCGAGCCGACGATCTGCGCCGCGATGGAGACGACGACGGTGGCCGCCATGGCGCCGACCGGTACATCGGTCAGCGTCGAGATGAAGAGGCCGATCGCCGAGAGCCCGACCAGCGAGAGCGCCGCGTACACGGCGATCGCCAGGGCCCGGCCGATCGCGTCGGCGAGCGGGACGGTGCTGCCGGAGAGCAGCGTCACCGGTCCCGCCGGGAAGAGCGCCAGGCCGATCAGGATCCCGACCACCATGACGGTGAGTGCTGCGGCGAGGCAGAAGGCGAGGGAGGCGGCGAACTTCACCGCGAGCAGCCGCACGCGGCCGACGGGGCTGACCAGCAGGTAGCGCAGCGTCCCGAGCGAGGCCTCGCCCGCGATCGCGTCGCCGGCGACGACCCCGACCGTGAGCGGGAGGAACAGCGGGACGGCGACCGTGATGGCCGCGAAGCCGGTGAAGAGGCCGTTGCCGGCGATCGCTCCCACGAAGGACGGCCCGCCTCCGTCGCCGCCCGAGAGCCGCACCGCGACGGCGAGCAGGATCGGGATGGCGGCCAGGGCCGCGAGCAGCGCCCAGGTGCGGCGCCGGCGGAAGAGCAGGGCGAGCTCGGAGGCGAGCAGGGACCCGATCCCCGCGCGGCGGACGGTCGCGTCAGCGCTCGACATCGAAACCCTCCCCGGTCAGCTCGACGAAGCGCTCCTCGAGCGAGGGGCGGCGGACGGCGAACCCGCGGACGCGGACGTCGGCCCGCACGAGGTCGGCGACCAGCGTCTCGGCCTCGAGCCCGGGCGGCAGTGCGGCGACGACCAGCGGCGGATCGGCGGGGTGCGGGCCCGGCGCGGTGCGCGGCTCCAGACCCCGGGTGTGCAGGGCCACGATCGCGCGCTCGCGGTCGGGCGTCAGCAGCTCGACCGAGGCGGCGTCCCCGCGCAGCTCGTCCAGCCCGCCCTGGGCGACGAGGCGCCCTGTGCGCATGACGGCGGCGTGGGTGCAGAGCTGCTCGATCTCGGCGAGGAGGTGGCTGGAGACGAGGACGGTCGTGCCGTCCTGGTTCAGTCCGTGCACGAGAGCGCGGACCTCGCGCGTGCCCTGCGGGTCGAGGCCGTTCGTGGGCTCGTCCAGCACGATCAGGTCGCGCGGCGAGAGCAGGGCGACCGCGATGCCGAGCCGCTGCTTCATGCCCAGGGAGTAGGAGCCGACCTTCTTGCGCGCCGCGGCCGAGAGACCGACGCGGGCGAGGGCCTCCTTCGCACGGGTGTCGCGGGTGCGGGACGAGGTGCCCGCCTCCGCGGCGTCGAAGCGCCGGAGGTTGGCCGCTCCGGAGAGGAACGGGTAGAAGCCCGGCCCCTCGACCAGCGCCCCCACTCGGGGCAGGACCTCGGCCGCGCGCCGGGGCATGGCCTGCCCGAGGACGGTGATGCTGCCCGCGGTCGGCGCGGCGAGGGCGAGCAGCATCCGGATCGTCGTGGTCTTGCCCGAGCCGTTCGGGCCGAGGAAGCCGAAGACGGCGCCGCGGGGAACGGCGAGGTCGAGACCGGAGACCGCCTCCTGGCGCCCGAAGCGCTTGGTGAGGCCCCGCGTCTCGACTGCGAGCTCGCCCGCCGTCACCGAGCGGAGGCCGCGTCGCGGAGCGTCTCGGCCGGGACCGCTCCGGCGAGGACGCGTCCGTCGTCGGTGACGAGGACGGTCAGCAGGGCGGAGGAGAGGATGCGGCCGCCGTCGACCGGCGTGGTGACAGCGTCGAGCGAGGAGAGCGCGTCGGCGTCACCGGCGGGCAGCTCGACGACGCTCGTCCAGCCGGAGCCCGTGGTGACGACGTCGGAGTGCTCGGCCGTGCCCGCGGCGGGCGCGTCGGAGGCGTCCGCCGCGTCGTCGACCGGAGCGGCCTGCTCCGTCACCTCGGCGCCGGCCGGGGGCGTGAAGGAGAAGAGGGACGCGTCGGGTGTCGAGAAGTCGATGCTCGTGTACGCGACGCTGAACGAGGGCGCGGTGCCCCCGCGGGCGGTCACGGCTACCCCGAGCGGGAGGCCCGTCTCGCCGTCGACCGAGACGGTCACGGAGCCCACGAGGGTGCCGCCGTCGCGGGGCGTGAGCACGAGCTCGTACGCGTCGCGCCCGGCGACGCTGACGTCCGAGCCGACCGCGACCGTGGTCGTCGGGTCGATCGCGGCGAGCAGCTGCTCGGCGGCGGACGACGGCGTGACGACCTGATCGCCCGGCGAGGCCTCGGGGGCTCCGCCCGCGGGAGGCACGAGGTGGGTGGCGGTGTTCGCGCTCGAGTCGTAGATCCAGACTCCGTCGGTCGTCGAGGCGATGACGTCGCGCTCGGCCAGCCGGTCGAGCACCTGGAGGCGCGCGCCCTTCTCGGCGTCGACGTACACGCGCGCCTGGTGCGAGCCCGTGGCGAGCTCGACGAGGGAGTCGGCGGGGTCGGCGGACGCCGAGCCGGCCGAGCCGCCGAGCGCCGAGAGGTCGGGCAGGCCGAGGTCCGAGGTCTGCCGGATCTCGCCGGAGAACGCCGTGGTGTCGCTCTCGGCGACGAAGGCGAGGAGGTCGGCGGTGGACTTCTCGGGGAGGTCTCCCGCGGCGCTCGCCGAGAGGGGGAGGGCGACGGCCGCGGCGACGACGACCGCGGGGACGACGGCGACGGGCGTCCAGCGCTTCCAGTCAATGCTCATGCCGGGAACGCTACGCCTCGAACCTCCGCGGCGGGCCCGGAACGTCCCGGTCCACAGCCTTCCGGAAGGGGGTGCGGCCGGGGATCGCGGCCGGGATGATCAGGGCATGGACCTCCCGTTCGCGCTCCCCGTCGCCCCGATGCTCGCCAAGGCCGTTCCTGCGGTGCCGGAGCAGACCGCCATCGCGGGCGGATACTCCTACGAGCCGAAGTGGGACGGGTTCCGCGCGATCGTCTCGGTCTCCGGCGGCGAGTGCGAGATCGGGAGCCGCGGCTCCAAGCCGCTGACCCGGTACTTCCCCGAGCTCGTCGAGGCCTTCCTCCGGCTGCTCCCCGACGGCTGCGTGCTCGACGGCGAGATCGTCCTGGCGACCGGCGAGCCGGGTGCCCAGCGGCTCGACTGGGACCTGCTCTCGCAGCGCATCCATCCGGCCGCGAGCCGCGTGAGGATGCTGGCGGAGACCACCCCGGCGATGCTCGTCGCCTTCGACCTGCTCGCCGTGGACGGGCGTAGCATGCTCGAGGAGCCGTACTCGGCGCGGCGGGAGGCGCTCGCCGCGGTGATGGCCGGCGTCCCGCATCCGCTGCACCTCGGCCGCGCCACCGACGACGAGGTTCTGGCGCGCGACTGGCTGGAGCGCTTCGAGGGCGCAGGACTGGACGGCGTCGTGGCGAAGCCCCTGGCCGCGCCCTACTCCCCCGGGAAGCGCGCCGTGCTCAAGGTCAAGCACCACCGCACGGCCGACGTGATCGCGATCGGGTACCGCGAGCACGCCTCCAAGCCGGGCGTGGGCTCGATCCTGCTCGGCCTGCACGGCGACGACGGCGAGGTCCGCCAGGTCGGCGGGGCCTCGGCCTTCAGCGACGAGCGTCGCGTGCAGCTCCTGGAGGAGCTCGCACCCGCGGTCGAGCGCGACGCGGAGGGAGCACCGGTGCGCGGCGAGGGCGAGCGGAGCCGGTTCTCGAGCGGCCGCGACACCTCCTTCGTGCGTCTGCGTCCCGAGCTCGTGCTCGAGGTCCGCTACGACCAGCGCGAGGGCGACCGCTTCCGGCACACCGTGCAGTTCGAGCGCTGGCGCCCGGACCGCGACGCCGCCTCCTGCACCATGGAGCAGCTGGAGCAGCCGACCGCGTACGACCTCGGCGACGTCCTCGGCTAGGCCTTCTTCGCGCGGCTGGGCTGCACGCGGGGCGGCTCGCCCGGCATCTTGGGGAAGTCGGGCGGGAACGGCAGCTCGCCGAGGCCGGCGGCGACATCGCGCTCCCACCAGCCGAGCAGGGCGTCGAGGTGACCGGGGGCGTCGTGCATCCGGGCCCACGGATCACCGCGCTCGGCGAGGCGCGCCGGGACCGTGCGGATCGTGAAGGCCCGCGGGTCGACGCCGTCGAGCTCGTCCCAGTCCAGCGGAGTGGAGACGGGAGCGTGCGCGAGCGGCCGCGGGCTGTAGGCACCGGCGATCGTCCGGTCGCGGTTGGCCTGGTTGAAGTCGACGAAGATCCGCTCGCCGCGCTCCTCCTTCCACCACGCCGTCGTGACCTGCTCGGGCATCCGCCGCTCCAGCTCGCGCGCCGCGGCGATCACCGCGTGGCGGACGTCGAGGAACTCGTGCTCGGCGACGATCGGCGCGAAGACGTGCAGGCCGCGGTTGCCGGACGTCTTCACGAACGGGTCGAGGCCGGCCTGCCGCAGGACCTCCCGCAGCGCGTGCGCGGCGACGACCGCGTCGGCGACGTCGGTGCCGGGCTGCGGGTCGAGGTCGATCCGGAGCTGGTCGGGCAGGTCGGGCGCATCGGCGCGGGACGCCCACGGGTGGAAGACGACGGTGTTCATCTGCGCCGCCCAGACGGCGGCCGCGGGCTCGTCGATCACGAGCTGCGGATGCACCCGCCCGCTCGGGTACGTCACCGGGACGGACCGGACGTACTCGGGCGTGCCCTTGGGCGGGTTCTTCGAGAAGAACTGCTCGCCCTCGATCCCGGAGGAGAAGCGCTGCAGCGAGACGGGGCGGCCGCCGTTCGCCGCGACGAACGGCTCGCCGACGGCGATCAGGTACTCCGCGACCTCGCGCTTGGTGATGCCCGGCTCCGGGAAGAGCACGCGCTCGGGGCTCGAGATCCGCACCTCCCGGTCGCCGTGCGGTCCGGGGACGGTGAGGACGACGGCGTCGCTGCTGGGCATCTGCTGAGGCTAGCCCGCGGCGCCGCCCGGCGACAGGGGTCCGCCGGGGCGCCGCCGCAGCCGGATCGGGCCCTTCGCCCGCGAGGGGTCGACGACCTGTCCGCCCTGCACGATGTCGATCTCGCCCCGGTCGACCAGGCGGCGCGCGGCCCGGCGGACGGGCTCCATCAGCGGCCGCCACTCCTCGCCGCCGACCCGGCGCGCGACCTCGGACGGGCACGCCGTCGACGACGCCGCTCGCGCGAGCAGGACGGTGCGGATCTCCTCCTCGAGGCGCGCCTCCTCCGGTCCGACTCCGCGACGGCGGCAGGCGTCCGAGCAGTAGCGGACGTCCTCCCAATCCCGTGCCCACTTCGCGCGCCACTCGATCTCGCGACCGCAGGAGGCGCAGGTCTTGCTCTCGGGGTGCGCGGTGGACGTGCGCTGACGGTGGGCCATGCCCTCGAGTCTGCGCGCAGACCGCGGCCGCGGCGACGGGTTGCGCTGAGGGCGAGCGACGGGTGCGCGGGCTCCGGCGCCGAGGACGGGCACCCGATGCGGCGTGATCGGGAACAGGGAGCGGCGGATCGGCGTTCCCCGAGGTGGCGGCGTCATACTCCGCAATAGGGCGGCCCTCCCCCGGTCGGTGCGCCAGTCTGGAGGAGCCGTGCTGCGGCGCGACGGCGGGCCACCACCCCGTGCCGCACCCTCGATCGATCAGGAGTCTCCGATGAGCCGCGAGAACCTCGCCACCACCCCGGACCGCGAGCCGGAGCACCGCGCCTTCGCCGGACTCTCCCCGGAGGACTTCAAGCTCGCGTTCCGCAACCACGCCGCCGGAGTCGCGCTGATCACCGCGGACCCGGGCACCGGCCCGGTCGCCCTGACCGCGACCTCCGTCTTCTCGGTGAGCGCCGAGCCGCCGCTGTTCGTCTTCTCGCTCTCGTCCGCCTCGTCCAGCTCTCCGGCCATCCAGGCGTCCGAGACGCTGGTCGTGCACCTGCTCGGGGCGGAGCAGCTCGACCTGGCGCGTCTGGGCTCGACCAGCGGCATCGACCGCTTCGCCGACACGTCGCTCTGGTCGCGGCTGCCCACGGGCGAGCCGTTCTTCCCGGGCGCCGCCGCCTGGATCCGCGGCACGGTGATCAACCGCATGGAGGCGGGATCGTCCACGATCGTCGCCGTGCACGCCCTCGAGGCCCACGTGCCCGAGGACTCCGAGACCACGGCGCCGCTCGTCTACCACAACCGCACCTGGCACCACCTCGGCGAGCACTCGCGCCTGAGCTGAGCTCCGCGCGCGATCCGAAGAAGGCGCTTCAGGCCTCCGACCCGGTCGCCACCGTCCGGCCCGGCGTGCTCGACCACTGCGACCAGGAGCCCGGGTAGAGCGCCGGCGCGAAGCCCGCGAGAGTGAGCGCGACGACGTCGACCGCGGCCGAGACGCCGCTGCCGCAGTACACGCCGACGGGGGCGTGCTCCCGCACGCCGAGCGCCTCGAATCCGGCGCGCAGGTCGGAGGCGGGCCGGAACCGCCCCTCGGAGTCGAGCGCCGCGGACGCGGGAGCGTTCCGAGCGCCGGGGATGTGGCCCGCCCGCGGGTCGATCGGCTCGACCTCGCCGCGGTACCGCTCAGGGGCGCGGGCGTCGAGCAGGACGCCCGCCGAGGGCAGCGCCGCCGCCTCGTCGATGTCCAGCACCGGGAGCCGACCGTAGGCCAGCTCGACGTCGCCCCGCTCGCGCGGGACGTCGCCCGTCTCGAGCTCCCGCCCCGAGCGGATCCAGCCGGCGAGCGACCCGTCGAGCAGGCGGACGTCCTCCACTCCCGTCGCCCGCAGCAGCCACCAGGCCCGCGCGGCCGGGACGCTACGCGCGTCGTCGTACACGACGACGGACCGGCCCCGGCGGAGCCCCCAGCCGCGCGCCGCCTCCTGCAGCACCTCGATCGGAGGCAGCGGGTGGCGCCCCTCCTCCGGCTCGCCGTGGGCGGCCAGCTCGTGATCGAGGTCGACGTGCACCGCGCCGGGCAGGTGACCCGCGAGGTACTCCGGGCGGCCGTCGGGCCGGTCGAGGCGCCAGCGCACGTCGAGGACGAGCGGCGGCTCGGTGGAGGCCATGAGCTCGGCGAGCTCGTCGGGGGTGACCAGCAGGCTCTCGCGGCTGGAGGGGGTCGTCGGGGTCATGGCGTCCTTCCGATCCGCGTCGTCGGCGGAGTCCTGCCCCAGCATGCCGGGTCGCCCGGCGGCGCGGGAGCTCGGGCGGCAGCGGAGCATCAGTGCGCAAGGCGCCTTGTCGATGGTCGTTTGCCGGAGAGCCTCTCGCGCAGGCGGGTCGTGTTCACCACTCGAGACCCGCGGGCGCGGCCCGGAGGCCTGCAAGGGACCGCTCGGGCCTGGCCCCTCCGGCAGGGGCGGACCTACGCTGCCTTCAGTTGGACTCGCAGGCGAACCCGTCGTCGTCCCTGTCGAGCCCTGCGACATCGCCGTAGTACGGGTAGTACAGGTCGAAGTACCGCTGAGCTGAGGCCTGGTCCGGGAAGTCGTCGCAGTTCACAGCGTCGCCGGGATAAGCAGGTCGTCCCGGGCCGGGCGCCGGTGCCGGCGCCGGTGCCGCGGCCTGCGTGCTCGCCCAGAGTGCGCGGCCCTGCGGCGAGTAGATCACCAGGTTGCCGTCGTTCTGCATGACCATCCGGGAGCCCGGGCTGCCCGCCGTGCCGGACTGCCAGCGCGCTCCGCCGGAGCCCGCGTAGACCACGGCGTTGCCGTCGGACTGCATCTCGAGCCGGTTGCCGCCTCCGGACGTGCCGGCCGCCCAGCGGGCCGAGCCGCGCGAGTAGACGACGAGGTTGCCGTCGCCCTGCATGACCGCCTCGCTCCCTCCGTCGGAGGAGCGCAGCAGCTGTCCGGAGGTGAGCCGGCTCCCGGAGGAGAGGGTGTCCCGGACGGCGGGCGCGGGCGGCGCCGGAGGGGTGTCGCTCGCCCACAGCGCGCGGCCCGAGGCGGAGTAGACGACCAGGTTGCCGTCGTTCTGCATCTGCAGGCGGGATCCCGGGTTGCCCGCCGTACCCGAGGCCCAGAGGGGTCGGCCCGAGGCGGAGGTGACCACGGCGTTGCCGTCGGACTGCATCGAGAGCGTCTCGCCCTCGCCCTGGGTGCCGGCGCCCCAGCGGACGTCCCCCCGCGAGTAGACCGCGAGATTGCCGTCGCCCTGCAGGGAGGCGCGCGACCGGCCGTCCGGCGAGGTGAGCTGCTGTCCCCGGCTGAGCCGCGAGCCGGAGGAGAGGACGTCGCGGATCTCAGGCGCGCGCGAGGTCGAGCTCGCCCAGAGCGGCCGTCCGGAGGCGGCGGTGATCACCAGGTTGCCGTCGTTCTGCATCCGCATCCGCGCGCCCGGGTTCCCGGGCGTTCCCGCCTGCCAGCGCACGCCGGACCCGGGGGCCGAGACCACCGCGTTCCCGTCGGTCTGCATCGCGAGGCGGTTGCCCGCTCCGGAGGTGACGGAGCTCCAGCGCGGCGATCCGTCCACGGAGACGACGAGATTGCCGTCGCTCTGCATCGCGGCGCGCGAGCGGCCGTCGGAGGCGGTCAGCTGCTGTCCCGGAGAGAGCTCGCGCCCGCTGTCGAGGACGTCGGCGATCGGCTCCGGCTCGGGCTCCTGCTCGTCGGCCGAGGACCAGGCCGTGTCCCCGTTCGGGCGGACGAGCACGAGCTGCCCGTCGTCCTGGATGAGGGCGAGCGCGCCGGTCTCTCCCGCGGTCCCGGACGCCCAGACGGGCGTGCCGGAGCCGGTCACGACGACGAGGTTGCCGTCCTCCTGCATCCGCACCGTGGTCGCTCCGGTGCCCTGGGTCCTGGTGCTCCAGACGGGGCGGCGCCCGGCGTCGTAGATCACGGCGTTGCCGTCCGCCTGCATCTCGAAGCTCGCGGAGTCTCCGTTCGAGAAGATGCGCTCGCCCGCGTCGAGCGAGTCGCCGCCGAGGAGGGCGTTCGTGTAGGTCTGCGATCCGCGCGCCTCTGCGGGCGGAGTCTCCCCCGGGACGAAGGCGGTCGGAGTCTCGGCGACGGCCTGCGTCGCGAGGGCGGACGGCGCCAGAGCGGCGGAACCGCCCGCGGCGAGCAGGCAGGCGAGGGCCATCGCCGCGAGGCGATGAGGAGGTCGTGGCACGGAGAGCCCTTTCGGAGGCGGCGGCGGCGGAAGCCGGGGTCGAGCGGAGCCTGGCACGCGCTCGCCACGGCCGTCCATCCGGGCCGCGCGGAACCACTCAGCCGGAGCGGGCGATCCGCGCCGGCTGCGCGGGCGCCGCCTCCGGACCACGGAGCCTCCGCCCGGCTCGCGCGCCCCGGTCGGGGGCGGCGGCGATCGACGCGGATCGACGGAGGACGTGCTCCCACGGCCGGAGCGCACCCCGCGCGGGCGCCCCGGGAGGCGGCTCGGACCTCCCGCGGCACGGAGGAGGTCCCCGTTCCTCCTAAAATCGGAGGCATGTCGAAAGTGTTGAGCAGTCTGCCCGTGGGCGAGCGTGTCGGAATCGCATTCTCGGGAGGCCTCGACACATCCGTCGCCGTCGCCTGGATGCGCGAGAAGGGCGCGGTGCCCTGCACGTACACGGCCGACATCGGCCAGTACGACGAGCCCGACATCGAGAGCGTCCCGTCCCGCGCAGCCCAGTACGGCGCCGAGATCTCGCGCCTCGTCGACGCGAAGAGCGCGCTGGTCGAGGAGGGGCTCGTCGCCCTGCAGTGCGGCGCCTTCCACATCCGCTCCGGCGGCAAGACCTACTTCAACACCACCCCCCTCGGCCGCGCCGTGACCGGAACCCTCCTCGTCCGCGCCATGCGCGAGGACGGCGTCGACATCTGGGGCGACGGCTCGACCTACAAGGGCAACGACATCGAGCGGTTCTACCGCTACGGCCTGCTCGCCAACCCCCGCCTGCGCATCTACAAGCCCTGGCTCGACGTGCAGTTCGTCAACGAGCTCGGCGGCCGCACCGAGATGTCGGAGTGGCTGGTCGCCCGCGGCTTCCCCTACCGCGACGCCACCGAGAAGGCCTACTCGACCGACGCCAACATCTGGGGCGCCACCCACGAGGCCAAGCGCCTCGAGGAGCTCTCCAGCGGCCTCGAGCTCGTCGAGCCGATCATGGGGGTCGCGTCGTGGCGCGACGAGGTCGAGATCGCCTCCGAGGTCGTCTCGGTGCGCTTCGAGGCCGGCCGCCCCGTCGCGCTGAACGGCGTCGAGTTCTCGGACGCCGTCGCGCTCGTGCTCGAGGCGAACGCGATCGGCGGACGCCACGGGCTCGGCGTCTCGGACCAGATCGAGAACCGGATCATCGAGGCCAAGAGCCGCGGCATCTACGAGGCCCCCGGCATGGCGCTGCTGCACATCGCCTACGAGCGCCTGCTGAACGCGATCCACAACGAGGACACCGTCGCCCAGTACCACTCGGAGGGCCGCCGTCTCGGCCGCCTGATGTACGAGGGCCGCTGGCTCGACCCGCAGTCGCTGATGCTGCGCGAGTCCATCCAGCGCTGGGTCGGCTCGGCCGTCTCCGGGGAGGTCACCCTGCGTCTGCGCCGCGGCGACGACTACACGATCCTCGACACGACCGGCCCCGCGCTGAGCTACCACCCGGACAAGCTCTCGATGGAGCGGGTCGGCGACGCCGCCTTCGGCCCCGAGGACCGCATCGGGCAGCTCACGATGCGCAACCTCGACATCGCCGACTCCCGCTCGCGGCTCGAGCAGTACGCGGCCGCCGGCCTCGTCGGCGGTCCGACCGCCGAGCTCGTCGGCGAGCTCGAGATCGGCGAGGCCGACGCGATCACCGAGGGCGGCGGGTCTGCAGCGGCCGATGCGCTCGGACGCGCCACCGACCTGGCCTCGGAGGGTGCGGCGTTCGACGCCGGAACCGACTGAACCCGCCCGCCCGACGCCCCCGCGCGCATCCGTCCCACGGGGACGCGAGGCGCACGGGGGCGTCGTGCTGTGCGGACCGACCCGGCGCGCCGGGTGCGAGGGCGGGCCCGGCGCGAGAGCGGTGCTCCGGCGTTAATCGCGCCGGCCGTCAGGGCGCGGAGGACCGGACGAGCGCGAGCGCGGCGTCCACGGTGGCGAGCGACTGCGCCGGATCGACGCGGGCCAGCACGAGCGCGGCCACCAGCAGCGACACGAGGACGTCCGCCTGAGCCGACGCCCACGCCTGCGCGTCGGGCCAGCGGGCCAGCGCTCCGGTGCGCAGTGCGCCCAGCAGCTCGGCCCGGTAGTCGGCGATCACCTCGCGCACGGCGTCGTCGCGCGCGATCGGCGCGCCCGCGGCGTTGAGCAGCAGGCAGCCGCTCTTCGCCGAGAGCGTGCGGGAGTCGGCGAGCGCCGCCCGCAGCCCGGCGAAGTACTCCTCGAGCGCCGTCGGCGACGCCCCTCGCGGATCGACGAGCGGGGCGAGCCGGGGCCGCACCACCTCGTCGAGGTAGCTCTGCACGGCAGCGTCGAAGAGCCCGCGCTTGCTGCCGAAGGCGTGGTAGAGGCTGGAGCGGCGCAGTCCGGTCGCGGACTCCAGGTCCGGGAGGGACGCCTCCTCGAAGCCGCTCTCCCAGAAGACGGCGCGGGCGGCGCGGACGACCTGCTCGGTGTCGAAGCCCTGCGTGCGACCCACGGTGCTCCTCCTGAGGGGTGACAGCTGCGGCGCCGCACTGGCGCGGACCGCTCGCTCCAGTATATTGTGGACTGGTCGTTACACAATCGGTGCGGAGCCCTCCGCACCACGACCATCGCCTGGAGGCCCGCCGTGATCGTTCTCGGACTGGTGCTCGCCGCTCTCGCCGCGGCGCTGCACGTCTACATCTTCGTGCTCGAGTCGGTCCTCTGGACGACCTCGCGCGCCCGAACGACGTTCGGCACGACCGCCGGCGAGGCGGAGGCGACGAAGGAGATGGCCTACAACCAGGGCTTCTACAACCTCTTCCTCGCCGTCGTCACCGTGGCGGGCATCGTCGCCGTCGCGATCGGCGCCACCGCCGTCGGCGCGGCCCTCGTCTTCGCCGGCGCCGGATCGATGGTCGCCGCAGCACTCGTCCTGCTCCTCTCCGCTCCGACCAAGCGCCGCGCCGCGCTGACCCAGATGACCCCGGGTCTGCTCGCGGTGATCGCGCTCGCCGTCGGCCTCTCACTCTGATCCCCTCCGATCCACCACCACGAAAGGTCCTATGAGCACCGTCACCAGCACCCAGATCCAGCTCGTCCGCCGCCCCGACGGCTGGCCCGTCGCCGAGGACTTCCGGACCGCGACCGTCGAGTACGGCGACCCGGCCGCGGGCGAGATCCGCGTCGAGAACGCCTTCCTCTCGGTCGACCCCTACATGCGCGGCCGCATGAACGACGTGAAGAGCTACACCCCGCCCTTCGCCCTCGGCGAGACCATGACCGGCGGTGCCGTCGGCCGGGTGACCGTCTCCGACGACCCCGCGTTCCCCGTCGGCAGCGCGGTCCTGCACCAGCTCGGCTGGCGCGACGTCGTGCAGGCCGAGTCGTCGCAGTTCCGCGTCGTCCCCGAGATCCCCGGAGTGCCGCTCTCGCTCCGCCTCGGCATCCTCGGGATGACCGGACTCACCGCGTACGTCGGGCTCATCGCCATCGCGGGCATGAAGGAGGGCGACACCGTCTTCGTCTCGGGCGCCGCGGGAGCCGTCGGCTCGGCCGCCGGTCAGATCGCGCGCCTCCTCGGAGCCGAGCGGGTCGTCGGATCCGCGGGCTCGGCCGAGAAGGTCGCCCTGCTCACCGAGAAGTACGGCTACGACGCCGCCTTCGACTACCACTCCGGCCCGGTCCGCGAGCAGCTGGCCGAGGCCGCGCCCGACGGGATCGACGTGTACTTCGACAACGTCGGCGGCGACCACCTCGAAGCGGCCCTCGACGCCTTCCGCGACGGCGGCCGCGCGGCGCTCTGCGGAGCGATCGCCGGCTACAACAGCACCGAGAAGACACCCGGCCCCGACAACATGGCGAACATCATCACCCGCGGTCTCACGCTGCGCGGATTCACGCTGTCCGGCTACCTCGACCACTCGCCGGAGTTCAACCGGCTGATGGCCGGCTGGTTCGCCGACGGAGAGATCGCCTACGACGAGACCGTCGTCGACGGCATCGACCACGCCGTGGACGCGTTCCTCTCGATGATGCGCGGCGGCAACACCGGGAAGATGGTCGTCCGCGTCTAGCGCCGACCCCGGTGCGGCGGGCGCGAGGAGGGGCACCTCCGGACGCCCGCCGCATCCGTCCTCCGCCTCCCTGACCGGGACCTCCGAGAATGCTCGCGGATCCGCGGGGCCGATCGGTCCGGGCGGTGGCAGACTGCGGACATGAGCACGTTCTCGCACCGGACCGGCGCCTCCGCGCTGGCAGCAGCAGCACTCGTCCTCGTCCTCACCGGCTGCGCGGGCAGCGGCGGAGCCCCGTCCGCGCGGACGCCGCTCCCGACACCGACCGCGACCGCGACCCCGACGTCTTCGCCGACTCCCGCTCCGACGCCGACTCCCACCGTGACCGTCACGGTCACGGCGACCCCCGAGCCCTCGTCGACCGGTTCTCCCGCCGCGGATCCGGCGGCGGCGCGCTGCACGGGCTCCGACCTGACGATGGAGTACCGCCCCGACCCCGACGCGTCGGGTGCCGGGAACAGCGCCTTCGACCTCGTGCTCACCAGCACCTCCTCCTCCGACTGCGCTCTCGCGGGCATCCCCGGCGTCTACGCGACCGACGCCGACGGGAACCGGATCAGCGCGGTCGCCGACGCGTCCGGCCCGAACCCCGACGCTCCCGTGATCCTCGTCCCGGGCGCCCGGGCGGACGTCCGGGTCGCCTGGCACTCCCCCGGCGCCTACGGCTGCACGGTCGGGACCTCCGCGTACCTCGTCGCCGAGGTCCTCGACGCCCCGGACGGCGCGGTCCGCGCCCCCGCCGAGCTCCAGGTGTGCACCGACGGCACCGTGATGATGGACGCCTCCGCCTACACGCTGCTCTGAGCCCTCCCCGAGCGCGCACACCTTCCGCGCGGCCCGCTCACCGGGCGCGACCCCTTGACCGGGCGCGGCGCAGCCGGGACCCTCGCACTACACGTCCCCACCCCACCCCGGAGGTCACCATGAAGGTCGGCTCACTCGTTCTCCGTCTCGCCGTCGGCGGGCTCTTCGTCGGACACGGTCTGCAGAAGCTGCGGGGCTCGTTCGACGGCCCCGGCCTCGACGGCACCGAGCAGATGATGTCGAGCCTGGAGATGCACCCGGCCCGGCGCAACGCCGTCGCCGCAGCGGTGACCGAGACGGCCGGAGGCGCCGCTCTCGCCCTCGGCGCCGCGACTCCGCTCGCCGCCGCCGGACTCGTCGCCACGATGGTCACCGCCGTGCGCAAGGTGCACTGGAGCAACGGCCTGTGGAACGCGGGCGGCGGGTGGGAGTACAACGCCGTCCTCGTCGCGGCGACGGCCGCGATCGTCGCGGACGGCCCCGGCGCGCTCTCGTTCGACGCCCTGATCGGCAAGCGCAAGTGGGGAGCCGGCTGGGCGCTGTTCGCCCTGATCGGCGGAGCGGCTGCGTCGACCGCCCTGATCGAGGCCGGGCGACGCGCCGCGCCGGTCGGAGCGGGCACCTCCGGCTCCGACGACGGCGGGTCGGACGACGACGGCGCCGACTCGACCGCCTCGTAGCCCCGCTCCGCCGCACTGTGCGGGCGCGGTAGCGTCGGAGGCGTGACCGAGACACGCGCCTCCGACTCCGACCGCCCCGAGACCGACGCGCTCGCCCTCTGGCTCGCGGCGGTCGAGCGCCTCGACGCTCAGGACGACCCGGACGGCGTCGTCGAGCGGATGCGCGTCCTTGCAGCCCGCTACCCGGGACACGACGGAGTCGCCGCTTTCGAGCTGGGCGGCGCCCTCGACAGCGCGGGACACGAGGCGGAGGCGGCGGTCGAGTACGAGCGCGCCCTCGCAGCCGGCCTGGATGACGAGCGGCGGGCGCGGTTGACGATCCAGTACGCCTCGACACTCCGGAACCTCGGCCGCACCGATGAGGCGATCGACCTCCTCGCCGGCGCCGCCGCGCACCCCGCGGTGGGCTCCGCGCGGGAGGTGTTCCTCGCACTCGCCCTGCACAGCGCCGGGCGCGTCGACGAGGCCCTGCGGATCGCGCTGGAGGCGCTGGCTCCGGGGCTCCCCCGGTACCAGCGCTCCGTCCGCGCCTACGCCGCCGCCCTCACCGACTCCGAGCAGTAGCGCGGGCGGCTCCTCCACACGGAGGCTCGGCGCGGCGAGCGCCGAGGCCTCCGGGGCGACGGCGCCGACTCAGTCCTCGAGCAGGATCGCGTCGATCTGCCCCATCGCCTGGCGGAGTCCCTCCTCCATGCCCATCTGGACCATCTGCTCGAGCTGCTCGACCGACTCGAAACGGCTGCGGAGGACCATCCGCGTGCGCCCCGGCTCGATCTCGTCGAGGGTGACCGTGGCCCGGGTGATCCCCAGCGCGTCGACCGGGTCGCCGCGCTCGTCGGCGAAGCCGTCCTCGAACTCGAACCGCGTCGGCTCCTCCACCCGGGTCACGCGCCACCAGCCGCGCGCCTGCTCGCCGTCCGGTCCCGTCATGACGTAGGCGCTCCGTCCACCCTCGACCGGCTCGTGCCGCTCGAAGGTCGCCGGCCAGGTCGGCGGCCCCCACCAGCGCTCGAGGCGGCGCGGATCCGTCCAGAGGAGCCAGACGCGCTCGATCCCCGCGTCGAATTCGGCGGTCACGGTCAGGGTCAGTTCCTCGATGTCCTTGACGGACTGCAGCACGCTCATCGCGCCTCTCCCTCCAGCAGATCCCGCGCGCCGGTCGGCTCGCGGGTGTCACTCCTCGTCGAGGAGGTCCGACATGCGGTCGATCCTCCCCGCCCACAGCTGCTCGTAGGCGTCGAGCAGGCGCGACGCCCGCCGCACTGCGGCGACCTCGCCCTGCACCAGCTGCTCCCGCCCCCTCCTCCGCTTGCGGACGAGTGCCGCCCGCTCGAGGACGGCCACGTGCTTCTGCACCGCCGCGAACGACATCTCGTAGCGCGCCGCGAGTGCGGAGACGGACTGCTCGCCGACCAGCACCCGGGCGACGATGTCGCGGCGGGTGCTGTCGGCCAGCGCCCGGAAGAGCAGGTCGATGTCGGCGTCCATTCGTACAACCATATGGTTGCACATTAGGGCCGTCCCCTCCCCCGCGCAAGAGCATCCGTCTCCGGGGCGAGCGCACCGACCGGCGCCCGACCTCAGGCGCTCGCGGCATCGAGGGCCTCGGCAGCGGCCGCGAGCACCCAGTCCGGCAGGGGGCGGGCCGCGAACAGCGAGGCGTAGAGCCGGGCCATCGAGTCGTCGGGGTCGAGCCGCAGCGCCTCGTCGAGGTGGAGCCCCGCGAGGCTCGAGACTCCCCTCGCCCACCAGCACCACGCGAGAACGGTGAGCACGGAGGAGCGCGCCTCCTCCGGCGCCAGCGCGGCGGCGCGGGCGAGGAGCCCGGTCGCCCGCGCCAGACGGCCGCGCTCCGGAGCACGCCCGCTGCCGAGCAGCAGGGCCGACAGCTCGAGGTCGTGGTCGTCGTCCGTTCCGGCGCGGGCGTCGCCCACCGCGCCGGGCGGCACTCCCACTCCTGCCCGCGGGCTCCGCGCGATCTGCACGGTCACCCGGTCGCGGAGGGGCGGCGACTGCAGGGTCCGCACGATCAGTCCTTCGCGGCGGACGTCCCGCGGTCCGCTGAGCCAGCGCTCGACGAGCCGTTCCGTGTCGCCGACCAGGGGCGGCCGGCGAAGCACCTCCGCGACGAGCGCGCGATCCTCCTCGGTGACCGGCGGCAGCACGGAGAGCGCGTCGATGTCCAGTGGCTCGTCGGCCACCGCTCGGGCGAGGACGCCGGTCTCGCTCCGCTCGATCTCGAGGAGCGGACGTGGCCTGCGGCACTCCTCGGCGTCCGTGTAGCGCCCCCATCCGTCGGCGGCGATGCAGGCCACGGCGATGATGTCCAGCCGCGTGCGCTCCAGGCGCCGGAGCACCGCGTGGCCGAGGTCGAGATGCGGGATCCCCCGCTCCTCGGCGTAGCCCGCACGGGTGCAGACCACCACCAGCACACCGGTGGCCCGCGGCATCGTCTCCATCATGGCCGCGCAGCCGCCCGCCAGCGCCTCCGCCTCCATCCCGCGCAGCGTCTCCGGGAGCGGGATCCGGAAGCCTCCCCCGGCGCGCGTGCCGAGGAACGGCACCACCACGACGGACTCCTCCGGACGGATGCCGATGATGGAGGGGACGGCCGCCAGGAGGTCCTGGATCGCGCTCGCCCGCAGGACTTCGGGATCGCGGCGGCGGGACGGAGGAGCAGGGGTTCGCTGTGTGGATGTCATGTCCGACACCCTGCTCGCGTCGCCGGCGGCGCGAGATCCCGCCGGCCCCGACCGGGGAGAACCGGAGCGAATCGGCGCCTGTGGAGGAGCGCTCGGGGCCGGCGGCTCAGCCGGCCGCGGGAGCCCGCAGCACCTTCGCCATCGGCCGTCCCTTCGCGATCTCGTCGATCAGCTTGTCGAGGTACCGGATGCGCTGCATCAGCGGATCCTCGATCGTCTCGACCCGCACGCCGCAGATCATCCCTGTGATCGCCGAGGCCTGCGGAGGCAGGCGCGCCGCCGCGAAGAACTCCTCGAAGGTCGTCCTGCTCTCGAGGTGCCTGGCCAGCTCCTCGTCCGAGAAGCCGGTGAGCCAGCGGACCGCCTCGTCGACCTCCTCCCTCGTCCGGCCCTTGCGCTCCGCCTTCGCCACGTAGAGGGGGTGCACGTCGGCGAACGCCACGGAGAAGATCCTGCTCATGGCCGGGAAGCGTACTCGCGCGACGCCCGGCGCGGCAGAGGCGCCCGCCCCGCTATCCTCCCCAGTGGCCCTCGCGCCTCCACCCCGCAGCCCACAGAGAGAACCACCGTGAGCCTCCTCCGCACCAAGTCCGTCGAGCAGTCGATCGCCGACACCGATGAGCCCGAGTACAAGCTCAAGAAGTCGCTGACCGCGCTCGATCTCACGGTCTTCGGCGTCGGAGTCGTCATCGGCGCCGGCATCTTCACCCTCACCGGCCGCGCCGCCCACGACATCGCCGGACCGGCGATCGTCCTGAGCTTCGTCGTCGCCGCATTCGCCTGCGCCCTCGCGGCCATGTGCTACGCCGAGTTCGCCTCCACGGTCCCGGTGTCGGGCTCCGCCTACACCTTCTCCTACGCCTCCCTCGGCGAGCTCTTCGCCTGGATCATCGGCTGGGACCTGATCCTCGAGCTGTTCCTCGGAGCGAGCGTGGTCGCGCAGGGGTGGAGCGCGTACCTCGGGTCGCTGCTGCAGCAGCTGGGAGTGACCCTCCCGCCGGCGCTCACCTACGGCGGCGTGGTCGACGTGCCGGCGATCCTGCTCGTCCTCGCGCTCGGCGCGCTGATGACCTTCGGGATCAAGGAATCGCTGCGCGTCAACCTGGTGCTCGTCGCGATCAAGCTGTTCATCGTCCTGTTCGTCATCATCGCGGGCCTGCAGTTCGTGAACACCGCCAACTACACCCCGTTCGTCCCCGCCGCCGAGCCCTCGCAGTCCGCGTCCGGTCTGACCCAGCCGCTGCTCCAGTTCCTCTCGGGCATCGAGCCGGCCACGTTCGGCGTCGGCGGCATCATCGCCGGCGCCTCCCTGGTGTTCTTCGCCTACATCGGGTTCGACGTCGTCGCGACGACCGCGGAGGAGACCCGCCGCCCCCAGCGCGACCTGCCCATCGGCATCATCGCCTCGCTGATCATCTGCACGGTCCTGTACTGCGCCGTCGCCCTCGTCGTGACCGGCATGGTCCCCTACCGCGAGCTCGACCCGTCGGCCGCGCTCGCCAATGCGTTCGCCTACCACGGGCAGACCTGGATGGCGACGGTCATCTCGGCCGGCGCCGTCGCCGGTCTGACCACCGTCGTGCTGACGCTGCTGATCGGAGCGACGCGCATCATCTTCGCGATGGCGCGCGACGGGCTCCTCCCCCGGCGCCTGGCCACCGTCCACCCGCGCCTGCGCACGCCGTGGTTCACCTCCGTGGTCGTGACCATCGTCGTCGCGCTGCTCGCCGGGCTCACTCCGATCGGCGTGCTCGAGGAGATGGTCAACATCGGCACGCTCTCGGCGTTCGTGCTGGTCTCGGTCGGCGTCGTGGTGCTGCGCCGCAAGCGGCCCGACCTGAAGCGCGGCTTCCGGGTCCCGCTGAACCCGTGGCTCCCGCTGCTCTCGGCCCTGATCTGCACCTACCTGATGCTCAACCTCTCGATCGAGACCTGGCTGCGCTTCCTGATCTGGCTGGCCGTGGGCTTCGCGATCTACTTCGCCTACTCGCGCAGCCACGCGAAGATCGGCGAGCAGTCCTAGGGGGCCAGGCCCACCTTCGGCCTGGCCCAGGAGCGTCCGCGCGTGTCCTTGAGGATGTCGTACTCCACCTCGACGTGCGGCTCGATCGCGCTGTACTTGTCGTTCGGGGCACCGATCACGAGCTGGAAGCCGAGACCGCGCCACGCACCGATCGCCCGCTTGGTGAAGTGGGCGTCGGCCTTGATCAGCGCCTCGTCCATGAAGACCGGGGCGTACCGGGGGCGGTCGGCTCCCGCGTCGCCGAGCTGGTAGCGCAGCGCCGCTCCGACGATGAAGGCGATCAGCTCCTGCGACTCCCCGCCGGACTTCTCGCCGATGTGGTCGTACAGCGCCACGTGCGCTCGGGTGACGGCGTCCACGCGCTCGGCGCTGACCCGGACGTGGTTGCGGACGTCGACGAGGTCGCCGAAGTCGGGCGCGGTGCGCCGCAGCCGCTGGATGAGCCGGGACATCCGCCGGTAGACCTGCTCGCGCTCCTCCTCCGCGGACACGGCCTGGATCTGCGCGCGCACCTCGCGGAGCTCGCGGCGGAAGCGACGGCGCACCTCCGACTGGTTCTCGCGCGTCGTGATCTGCAGACGGTGGCCGTCGTCGTAGAACGGCAGATCCTGCATGATCACGTTGATCGGCTCGATCCGCTCGCGGATCTCCCGCAGTGAGCGGCCGAGCGTGGAGTCGAAGCTCGTGAGGTCGTTGCCGGAGAGCGTGAGCAGGCTGTCGCGCCACTCGGTCTCGAGCCGGTGCAGGCCGCTGGTCTCGAGGGCGTCGAGCAGCCGCTCGAAGTCGCCCGCGGACGCCTCGGGGTCCGCGAGCAGGTTGGGGTTCGGCCAGCGGTCGAGGAAGCCGATCATGATCCGGCCGGCGCTCTCTCGCTGCTGCTCGTGCGACTCGGCCGCGGAGCGGCGGTCCTCCGCCAGTCGCTGCGCTGCCGTGGCGAGCGCTGCGTCGAAGCGGACCAGGACGTCCGAGGCGCTGCCGGACGCCGCGGCCTCGGTCAGCGTGAACCGGGCGTCCAGGAAGGCGCGCTGGTCGTCGTCGAGCTCGCGTCCTGCGCGCTCCGCCGCATCGAGAACCGCCTGGCTCGCGTCGACGTCGTCGACCACGACGGCCCACTCCGCCTCGATCCGCTCGCGCTCCACACCGGCGCGGGCGATCTCCTGGCGGAGGCGCTCGAGGCGGCCGCGCAGCCCGTCGATCTGCTGCTGCAGCCCGGCGAGCTCGGGGTTCGCCTCCGCAGCCTCGGCGCCGACCGCCTCCCAGCGCTCCTGCTCGGCGAGCAGCGACTCGACGTCGACCGTCTCCCAGCTCACCAGCGCGAGGCGGGCGTGGCGCGTCATCCGGTCGTCGAGTGCATCGAGGGATTCCTCCGCCGCCGACGCCGCCGAGACGGCCGCCGCGCTGCGGGCCCGGGCCGCCTCGACCAGGGCGTTCAGCTCGCGGAGTCGACGGGAGTTGGAGAAGCCGAGGACGTTCGCGGCGCCGTGGCCGCCGTGCGCACCGCGCTGCCCCTGCGAGAGCTGACCGGTGAGGGTCAGGGCGAGCCGGTGGCGTCCGAGCTCCGCAGCGCTGTCGACGCACACGTAGCCGAAGCGGTCCTCGAGCCGGTCCTGTAGCCAGCCGGTGAAGGCGGTGGCGCGGTAGTCGAGGCGCCCGGGCAGCGTCTGCGGGTCGAGGCCCCGCACCTCCTCGAGCCCGGTCTCCACGCCCTCGTAGCGGAGCCGGACCGGGAGCCGGAGGGAGTCGATGGCGCGGCGGAAGCGGTCGAGGTGGGCGGAGTCGATCATCAGCGTCGTCGCGAAGCCGCCGAGGGCGAGCGTGAACGCCTCGCGCCAGGGCTCGAACTCGGCACGCACCTCGACCAGCTCGCCGACGAAGGGCAGGTCGTCGGCGGTGAGGCCGGCTGCCTCCGCGATCCGCTCGCGCGCCTCGTGCAGAGGCCGGGGGATGCTGTCCCGACGGTCCGAGGCCGAGCGCTGCTCCGCCTCGAGCTCGGCGAGATCGCGCGCCGCGGCCTTCCGCTCGGCGACCGCGTCCGACCAGGCCGCACGGGTGCTGCGCTTGGCGTCGGCCGCGCTCGCCGCCCGGGCGAGCACCGCCTCGAACCGCTCGCGGGTGGTCTCCGGCTCGCCGAGAGCGCGCAGGTCCTCCTCGAGCCGGGCGCGGTTCTCGCGCGCCGCGCCCAGCCGCCGCTCCACCTCGCGGAGCTCGCGCTGGGCCGTCTCGAGGCGGTCGCCGCCGGAGGCCCGCAGCACCTCGGCGAGCCCGTCCCGCTCCGACTCCGCCGCCTCGGCGAGGGCCCGCTTCTCGCGGAGCACGGCGTCGACGGCGCGGGTGCGCTCGCGCAGCTCGACCTCGACGTCGCGCAGCAGGCCGAGGCGCTGCTCAGCGCGCCACAGGGCCGCCGGCGACACCGGGGCGTCGAACTCCCCGAGCGCGTCGATGAGGCGCACGCGCTCCGCGGACGCGGCGATGCGCAGGCGCAGGCCCCGCAACGGCTCGAGTGCCGCGACCTGCTGGCGCGCGGTGAGCATCCGCTGCCGGGTGCTCTCGAGCTCGTCGAAGTGGGCGACGACCGCGTCGGCGGAGGCCAGGGTCTCGGGCTCCTCGAGCACGAGCCGCTTGTAGAGGTCGTCGACGGTCGTGATCTGCTGACCGGCCTGGATGCGGGCGAGCAGGCTCATCGCCTTCGATCCGGCTCCCGCCGCTCCGATGCCGAGCACCGCGTGCAGACGCGCCGAGAACTCGCGGTCGGTGCCGAGCGGATCCAGGCCCGCCGCGCGCAGCGACGCGTCGGAGAAGCGGTGCGCCGCCGCCCGGTCGAGCGCGGCGAGGTCGACCGGGCCCTCGGCGCTCGCGCGGATCCGCACGGTCTCCTCGAGCACCCGGGAGCCGGCCGGGACGTACCAGGCGCGGACCGCGCTGAAGCGCGAGCCGTCGTGGTCGACCCAGGTCATCGCGACGGCGGTCCAGGTGTCGACTCCGTCGCCGCGCAGGACGCGCATGGTCGTGCCCTCGTCCGTGCGCGACTCGTCGAGCTTGCCGCGCGCGTAGGAGAGGATGTTGCGCTGGTCCTCGCCGCGCGGACGGCCCGTCACTCCGCCGTTCGAGGCGCCGTTGAACGGCGTGGTGTGCGGCATCATCAGGGCGATGTAGGCGTCCATCAGCGTGGACTTGCCGGAGCCGGAGCCGCCGCAGAGCAGTGTGGCCCCCGGCGAGAAGCGGACCCGGTGCGCGCCGTCGTAGCCGCCCCAGTTGACCAGCTGCAGGTCCTCGGCGAGCCACTGCTGACCGCGGGAGGCGGCGGGGATCAGGCCGAAGAGGGTGTCGAGCATCGTCATCGGGGGTCGTCCTCCGGGTCGGGGGTGTCGTCGTCGGTCGGCTCGTCGTCCAGCGGCTCGTCGTCGGCCGGCTCGTCGTCCGCGACATCGGTCCCGGGCAGGACGCCGTCCGTGGGCGGGTCCGCGTCCTCGTCGAGGCCGTCGTCCTCGAGCGCGTCGTCGTCCGCCTGCTCCGGATCGTCCGAGCCGGGCTCCTCGGCGACCGCCGCTTCTGCGACCACCGAGGAAGCGTCTTCGCCCGCCCGCCCGCGCAGCCAGTCGCTCAGCTCCCGCAGCTTCGGCGCGCTCAGCACGATCTCCACGATCGGGCTGATCCGGTACCGCCCTGCGGACTCCTCGTCGACGATGCCGTCGCGGCCGAGCCGCTCCAGCGCCTTGCGGACCATGCGCTGCCGGCGGGCGGTGTCGCGCTCGGCGTCGGCGAAGTAGCTGAGCACCGTCTGCTCGACCTCCTCGACGTCCACGCGCGCCGACGCCTCGCCGGCCGCCGACTCCCGCTGATGGACCGTGCGCAGGTGCACCAGCACCAGCGTCTCGGCGCGGGTGTAGGGGAGGTCGCGCAGCAGCACCGGCATCTCCACCTCGTCGGAGCGCACCTGCTGCTTGTAGGCGACCCCGCGCTCGTGGTCGACGACGAGCCGCACGAACAGGTCGTTCAGCCGCGACTCGATCAGCTGCCGGTGCTCCTGGAGCACGGCCCACTGCTCGCGGTGGCGGTCGGCGAGGAGGAAGCGGCGCTGCAGCACGTGCACGAGCACCCGGCGCACCTCGGTGTCGAGGACGCCGCGGTCGCCGGGGAAGAGCTCGTCGGGGTCCTCCTCCATCGACACGGGCGCGATGAACGGATCGGCGGCGGTCCCGTCGGTCGCCAGGGTGTCACTCATCGTCGGTCTCCTCCTCGGTGCGGGCGGTCACGGATCCGAAGGCGAAGCGGCGCACGGTCCCGTCGGGTCGGCGCGTGCTCACGACGGAGTAGCCCTCGCGGTCGACGAGGCCCGTCCGGTGCGCGATCTCGAGCAGCCCGAGCAGGTCGACGGGCCGTCGCGTGTCCTCCGGAGCCGCGCTGAACGCGTCCGCCAGATCGAACTCGTCGCCGAGCTCCGCCACGTAGGCCTCCAGCTCCGCGTAGCGGGGACCGCCCCAGGCCCGGCTGTCGTCGCCGACGAACTCGGCGTCGCCGTCGTCTCCGGCCAGGGGCGCCGGCCCGCCGGCCGGACGCACGTCTCCCAGGGTCTGGCGCAGGTGGCCGATCCCGGCGACGGGCAGGTGCCGCAGCGGCGCGACCGGCGCGTCCGGCGAAATCCCGCCCGTCCACTCCTGGAGCCCCGCCATCACGTCGCGCAGCAGCTCGTCCACCTGGCGGTCGCGAGCCGGGTCGTGGGTGCGGACCTGGCCCGTGATGACGTGGGACGCGCGGCGCTGCGCGGTCAGGACCTCCTGCACGCCCAGCTCCACCCGGCGGCCGATCGCGGCCAGCTCCGCGCGCTGGGCGGGGTCCATCAGGCGGGAGAACGGCTGCACGAGCACGGTGTGCAGCTGATCGGCGAGCGCGTCGATCCGCTCGGGGTCGCCCAGGAGGCGGAGGGCTCCGGCGAACGCACGGCCCTCGCTGGTGGCCTGCATCACGTGCTGACCTCGCTCGAGGTACTCCCGCAGCACCTCGCCGGTCGGGCGGACGTCGCGGCGCAGGTCCGCGACCACGTCGCGCTGCATCGCCTTGATCGACTCCGCCACCCGCGCGAAGTCGGCCGGCAGCTCGCGGGCGAGGTGCACCACGTTCTCGGCCTCCTCCAGGAGCTGCTCGTCGTCGGCCGGCTCGAGACCGGCGCCCTCCTCGAGTGCGGCGATCTCGGCGTCCAGGCGCGCCCGCTCCTCGCGGAGCCGCGAGAGGCGGGCCTCCGGGTCGGGATCGACGTCCGCGGCCAGCCGCTCGACCGCCTCCAGCAGGGTGCGCACCCGCGAGTTCGAGACGCGCGTGCGTCCACCTCCGGTGCGCCCGGTGATCTCGAGGGCGCTCACGGCGTGGGCGCTCAGCCGGTAGACCTCGGCCTCGCCCTCGATCTGCGGCACGAGCCAGCCGACGCGGACCCAGTAGCGGCACACCTCGCGCGCCGTACCGCTCGGCAGAGCGCGCTCGCCCTCGTCGTACCCGGCCGAGCGCAGCTCCTCGAGCAGCTCCCCCACCTCGGCGTGCGCGTCGGCGACCGCCACGGCCTGCCGGTCGACGGTGAACACGAGCGACAGGGCGGCGACGACGAACGGGGCGTACCGGCCGTGGAGGAGATCCAGGGTCGGCGTCCGGAAGGCGCCGAGGGAGCGCAGGTAGGCGGCCTCGGCGCGGGAGTTCGACATCGCCCTCAAGGATAGGCGGCGGGTCGGGCGCCCGAGGACGGCCGCGCCTGGGCCGCAATCCGACCAGCGCCTTCAGGCGCCGTCGGGGCGGAAGCCTTTGTAGAGCGTGAGCGCGAGGGCGGTGCGGTCGCGGAGGCCGAGCTTGCGCAGCAGCGCCGAGACGTGGTTCTTCACGGTGCCCTCGGCGAGCACGAGGGCGGCCGCGATCTCCCTGTTGTTCCGCCCTTCGGCCACCAGCTCGGCGACCACCCGCTCGCTCCGCGTGAGCAGCGTCAGCGGGCTCTCGCCGGTGCGACCCGGCTGGACGGCCGGCCGGGCGACGCGCGGATCGATCACCATCCCGCCGGCGATCACCGCGTCGAGGGCCACGACGAGACCCTCCACCGAGGTGTCCTTCAGGAGGAATCCGGAAGCGCCGGCCGAGAGGGCCGCCTGCACGAGCGCGTCGTCGTCGAAGGTCGTCAGAAGGAGGACGGGCAGACGCGGATGGAGCTGCGCACACTCGGCGGCGAGCTCCACGCCGCCCATGACCGGCATCCGCGCGTCGGTGACGACGACGTCCACCTCCGTCGTGCGCAGAATGTGCAGAGCAGCCTGTCCGTTCTCGGCCTGGGCCGAGACCACGACACCCTCGACCGTCGAGAGGAGCATGACCAGCCCACGGCGGATCATCTGCTGGTCCTCCACCAGCAGCACTCGCCTCGGTGTCGTCTCCGTCACGAGGCGCGGCTCTCCCGTTCCCCGTCGGCGCCTCCGAGAGGGATCGAGAGGCGCAGGAGGAACCGGTCGCCGATGCGCCGCGCCGTCAACCGACCTCCGCGAGCCGTCGCGCGATCGTCGAGGCCGCGCAGCCCGAACCCCAGCACAGGCTCGCCGTCGCTGATCCCGTTGCTCCTTCCCGCGCCGATGTCGCTGAGCAGCGAGAGCTCGAGCCGGACGTCGTCCGTCTCGATATCGATGCGGACTCTGCGGGCAGCGCCGTGCCGCAGAGCGTTCGTCAGCCCTTCCTGCACGCCTCGGTAGACGACGAGCGCGGTCTCATCGTCGCTGGTGAGCACACGGTCCGACGCCTCGTCGCCGACCACATCCACGGTCACGCCCGTGCCGCGGAAGGACTCCGCGATCAACTCCAGCGCAGCCAGGCCGCGGGCGCCCGCGTCCCGGAAGGGACTGAGCGCTCGTACCCACATCCGCATGTCCGCGAGAGCCTCGCTCGACGTGGATCGGGCGGTGCGGACCTCGGCCCACGCCTGCTCGGCATCGGCGGAGCGCAGGCGATCAGCGAGCTCGAGACTCATCGAGACGAGGGTCAGCTTGTACCCGAGGCCGTCGTGGAGCTCGCGTGCGCTCCGGGCGCGCTCGTCCGACAGCAGCAGCTCCTTCTCCGTCTCGGAGGCGCGATGCAACCGCCTGATCACACGCTGGTCGGCGGATCGCTCGCTCTCGAAGCCGCGAAGAGAGAGTCCCAGGGCGATCCCGAAGCACATCAGCACGGCCACGGGCACCACGTTGAGCAGACCGTCGAGCACTCCGGAGAGCAGCGCCCTCCCCGAGCCGACGGCGCCCCCGACATGGAGGGCCAGTCCGACGGAGGCGATCCAGATCATCGCGTGCGCCCCTGCGCGGAGCGAGACGTCGACCACCGCGAACGCCACGACGAGGAGGAGGACCGGGATCGTGAAATCGAGCCGGCCGAAGACGACGACCGGCGTCGCCGCGACGATGGACACCGTCGTCACGGCGACCCCGTGTCCCGCTCGGATCAGTCGGGGCCGGACGGCCCAGAGCCCGGCGATCACAGGCACCAGCGCGAGCCATGTGACCGCGACCGCTGCACCCGTGCCTCTCTGCGCGGAGTCCACGACGCCCAGGATCCCTGCCAGGACGAGGCAGCACAGGGCGATCGCCTGAAGTGCGATGACGGTCCTGTCCACGGTGCTCGACAGGGACGGCGCGACCGCGACCCGCTCGTGTCCTGCCGCTGACGGCGCAGAGATCTCCGCCGCCGTCTCCGGAGTTGAGCCCATGTCGACAACTGTAGCTCCGACTCCGGGATGCCGACCCGTGACCGCAGTCACGCCCTCACCGTGACTCCGGTCATCCTCATCCGTGACTTCGGCGGGAGGTGGTCGACTGCGGACCTTCCTAGCCTCGAAGTCAGCGCCGGGAGCCGCATCCCGCACCGCGAGACAAGTCGGACAGGAAAGGGAAGCGATGCCGCTCGACCTCGAATATCTCCGGTACTGCCGCCCGGGCAACCCGTTCTACGCGGTCGCCGAGGAGGGGGACGACATCGATGGCGACGCCTTCGACGTCGCGTCCTTCGCTCCGGAGGACTGGCAGGTGAGGGAGTCGCGGCCGTGGCGGAACTGGATGCCGGACGGTTGCCTCCTCCCTCGTCAGGGATGGAAGCTCCACCTCTCGTCGACACTCGATGACGCGGAGAAGGTCCTCGCCGCGGCTGCACGCTACTGCTTCGCCTCCCGACTGCCTTTCAAGCATCTCTCGACCACCTCTCACCTTCTGATGCAGAACGGCAAGTACGCCGATCGAGCGGGAGCTGGGAAGTTCATCACCGTGTATCCCGGTTCGGACGACGAGTTCGCCCGAGCGCTCGAGGACCTCGACGTCCGTCTTCGCGGGTTCAGAGGCCCGTACGTACTGTCCGACCGGCGGTGGAAGTCCGGGCCTGTGCACTTCCGTTACGGCGCCTTCGTCCCGTCCGAGACGGAGAGCGGCTTCGTCTCGACGGTGCTCGACCCGGACGGGAACGAGGTGGAGGACGTCCGGCGGCCGACGTTCACACCTCCCCCGTGGGCTTCAC
The DNA here is from genome assembly GCF_002932015.1 of Rathayibacter sp. AY1H3. Classification (NCBI taxonomy): domain Bacteria; kingdom Bacillati; phylum Actinomycetota; class Actinomycetes; order Micrococcales; family Microbacteriaceae; genus Rathayibacter; species Rathayibacter sp. AY1H3. Next base: position 24,071 of record NZ_PSUU01000025.1, on the reverse strand, counting down.
TACCGGAGTCCGTCACTGTCGGGGCGGAGAACGAGGAAGAGGTCGCCTTCGGCTTCACGATGCTCTCAGCGCTGCACTTCTCGAACGGTGGTGGTGTCTATCTCGCTGAAGCGACGACCGACGAATTCGTGCCGATCGGGACGATCGTGGTCCTCAAGGAGGCGCGCCCGCACGCCGGGTTGGACGCCGACGGAGTCGACGCCGTGACTCGCCTGGCTCATGAGGAGGAGGTGCTCGTCGATCTGCAGTCCCTGGACTGCGTACCCGTCTTCTACGGATCCTTCACGGCCTGGGAGCACCGATACCTGGTCATGGAGCACATCGAGGGGAACGATCTGAAGCGCGAATGGATGACGAGGACTCCGCTGCTCCGACCAGCACCGTGGCGCGTCGGTGACCCTGCATACACCTCCTGGCTGACCACGACCGTCGCTCGCCTCGACGTTGCTCTCGCCTCCGTGCACCGCGCAGGATGGCTGCTCGGCGACATCCACCCGAAGAACGTCATCATGCGGAACGGCACGCACCCGTGCTTCCTCGACTTCGAGTTCGCGCATCGAATGGATCCGGAGTGGCGTTGTCGCGAGGGAGCGCCCGGCTACGAGCCCCTGGAAGGCCTGAAGAGGACGGAAGCGGACGAGTGGTCGCTCGGCATCCTCGAACTCGATCTCCTCTTCCCCCAAGCGACGATCGCCGACCAGGGCAACGTCGCGAAGATCGAGCAGCTCCTCCGAGCAGCCGCAGACGATCTCGCGGTTCCGCCCGCCGTGCTGCGGTCGATCAGGACCTCCACCCTCGACGTACTCCCCGCCTCCGGTCAGAGGTCGATCGACGAAGACGTCGGTCGACTCGCCGCCCTCTCGGACGACCAGCTGCGCGGCCAGATCGCCCGCGGTGTCGCATCGGTGCTTCAGTGGACGGACGACTCGCCGGTCGTTCCCGGAGACATCCCTGTCCTCGCCCGCGACAGCGCGGACCACCGTGCCGGATTCCCCTACGGCGCGGCTGGAGTCGTCGCTGTCTTAGGACGATCCGGAGATGTCGACCTCGAGGCCGCCGATCACTGGCTCGCCGCTCGCGTGGCCCAGGTGCGGTCGCGTGGTCTCTGCGGACGCGAGGGAATTCGCTACGCGGCTCGCCAGGCAGGACTCGCGCGCACACTCGAGGTCCTCGACCGCAGGCCCTCGGCCGCCCCTTCAGGTCCGACGCTGTGGTCGGGGTGGGCCGGTGCAGGGCTCGCCGAGCTCGCAGACGGAGGGGACCCGTCGGAGGCGGCCCACCATCTCACCACGCTGCTCGATGAGGACGTCCGAGGAGCCTCCGTCGGCCTCCTGCACGGATGGTCTGCGGCCGCGATCCTGTTCGCCCGACTCCACGAAGCCACTGGCGACGACTTGTACATCACGCTCGCGATACGAGCCGTCGACGCCGATCTGGCGCGCTGTGCGATCACCCGGAACAACACTCTCGAGTTCGATGAGGGATGGAGGACTCTTCCTTACCTGGGGATCGGCTCGACCGGGCCCGGCCTGGCGATCCTGGAGCTGCGGCGGGTCACGGGCGAGGAGCTCTTCGCCGATCCCCTCGCGTCCATCGACGCCGCCGCGTCCTACCAGCAGTGCGCGCAGGCCTCACTCGCCCACGGTCTGTCCGGATTCCTCGTCTACCTCCGCCGCCGCGTACTGCACCGCCCGAGCGCGGAACTCGAGGAGGTCCTCCGCTCGCACGTCCGGTCGCTGCGCCTGCACGCCGTGCTCGACGACACCGGCGTCTTCTTCCGCGGCAACCAGAACCTCCGACTCTCGTCGGACTACCTGACCGGCTCGCTCGGAGTGCTCGCAGCGCTCGACGAGCTCGAGACCGGACGCTCCGCCCTGCCGTTCGGACTCTGACCGAGTCGGCCCGAGACGAGGAGAGGAGGTGATCACATGAACCGGATCCTCGATTTCCAGACCCTCGAAGGTGAGGCCGACGCGCACGACGCCGCGCGCGTCAGCACCTTCAGCGTCATCTCGCCGTGCCCGGGCTGGCCCAGCTCGATCACGTGGGGCAACTGCTGATAGTCGCTACCGGGCGCCCGCGATCCAGCATGACGTGGATCGCGGGCGTCTCACGAGTAAGACGTCCCCACCTTCGTCGAGGAGAAACGCTCATGATCCCCACCCTCCAGGCTCGAGCCGTCGAGCAGGTCATCACCGTAGGCCGGCAGCGGACGACCGTCCTGCGGGGCTGCGACATCGATCTGGAAGGGGGCGGGCTCACCGCTGTCGTCGGCCGCTCCGGCTCCGGCAAGTCCTCTCTCCTGATGTGCCTCAGCGGACTGGACCGGCCGACGTCCGGCGTCGTCGAGGTCAACGGCCGGGACGTGAACAGGCTGTCAGCGGCCGATCGCGCTCGCATGCTCCGCGCCCAGATCGGGTTCGTGTTCCAGCAGTACAACCTCGTGCCCTTCCTCGATGTCGAGGAGAACATCGCGCTCCCCTTCAGGCTCGACCGATCACCCGTGCCGCACGACCTGATCGGTGGACTCGTGGAATCGTTCGGCCTGCGCGACCGGCGCCGTGCGCCGGCGCGAACGCTCTCGGGAGGTGAGCAGCAGAGGACCGCTCTCTGCCGCGCCCTTGCACGGCGGCCCGGCATCGTCTTCGCCGACGAGCCGACCGGCGCCCTCGACTCGCAGAGCTCGCGGGTCGTCCTGTCGACTCTGAGGACGATGGCGGACGAGGGCCAGATGATCGTGATGGTCACGCACGATCTCGACGCCGCAGCCCTCGCGGACACGGTCGTGGTGATGCACGATGGTCGGACCGTGCGGACGACCGGACGCTGCACCAGCCATGAGCTGCTGAGCATCCTCGAAGAGGCCGGGGCCTGACTCGTGTCCCGTTACGTCGTACGCCTGTTCGCCGACGAGTGGCGCCGATGGTCTCCCGCGATCGCTGTGGTCGCCCTGATGGCGACGCTGATCGGGTTGTGCGTTCAGCAGTTCGCCTGGACCGGCGACCCCGCATTCACCGCCGCTGTCACGGAGGCCGGCGTCGCGCTCGGGGAGTTCCGGATCCTCTCGATCACGATCTACACTGTCGTGGCGCTCGTCGGCTGGGTCGCCCTGACGATCGTCGGCCGAGCGAGCGTTCTGGCCACAGGGCGCACGCACGCGCTCTGGCTCCTGCTGGGCGCCTCCCGAGCCCAGGTGTTCGTCGTCACTCTCCTCGTGCTCGGCATCGTGAGTCTCCTCGGCGCCGGCATCGGAGCGCTCCTCTCGACACTGCTGGCGTTCTGGGCGGTTCCCGCATTCAACGGTGCCGTCTCGTCCGAGGTCGATCTTCCGAGCTTCTCGCTCGCGCCCTGGGCTCCGGTGGTCACGCTGGCGCTCGGCACGCTCACCGCTCTGGCGGGCGGAGTCCTGCCCGCGCGCCGCGCCGCCCGCACGCCGCCGAGCGCCGCGCTGCGTGAAGTCGGGAGCGGTCGACCGGGTACGGCGATGCGCGCGGTGCGGATCGGCTGCGGCATCGCCCTCCTCCTCATCGCCTCCGGCCTTGTCACGGCATCCGCCTCTGCTCGAGAACTCGGAGCGACCGGACCGGCGCCGATGTTCAACCTGGCCGTCGACGTAGGAGGCAGCGTCCTCGTGGCCGTCTACCTCCTCTGCCCGGAGGTGATCGCGCTCGTCTTCCGGGCTCTGCACGCGCTCTCCGCCCGATCGGGTCTCGTCGTCGCGGCTCTCGGAATCCGCGCGGCAGCAGCCCGGGTGCAGGTCAGCACCGCCACGATCGCGCCGCTCACGGCAGGGCTGGGGGCGATCGCCGTGCTCCTGTGCGCGGTGGAGTCCGTCGTCGCCATGACGACGGCGGTCCGGCCCGGGACCCGCGCCGATCTCACCGATGTTCTGACGATCGTCGCAGTCGTAGCCGTGTCGATGCTCGCCACCAGCGCCACTGTCGTCGCTCTCTCTGCGCAGAACCGCGAGCGCGAGATCGCCCTGCTCCAGGCAGCGGGCCTGCAGCGCCGACAGATCATCGGGCTCGTCGTCTCCGAGAGCCTCGCGATGTCCCTCGCCGCTTCCACAGCAGCTGCCGCACCCGTCGCCGCCACCGGCGCGGTCTGCTGGCTCGTCAGTCGCGCAGCACTGGGCGAAGGGGTAGTGATCTGGCCGGTCCCGAGCGTCGTTCTCGGCCTCATCGGCTCGTGGATCGTGCTCTCGCTGATCCTCCTGATTCCCGCGCAGGCTCGGCTTCGCCGTCCCCCTGGACCGAGGTTGCGTGAGCAGGGTGTCTGACGTGATCACGGGTCGCGACGCACTGCCGCCTCGGGTTTCTGCGATCGCCGGACGGCTGCGACATCTCGCAGCTCTGCAGCCGTCGAGCGCAGCCGCGGAGCCGACAGGCCCCCGGCAGGTGCTCCTCCGGGATCCCGACGGGCGCCCCGTGCAGCACACCCTCGTCATCGCACCGCAGGAGTCTCTGGTGCTCTCGCCGGGCGCCGCCGCTTTCGCACTTGTGAGCGATCAGGACGGTGATGAGCATCACCGCATCCGCGTCGCCGTCGCGACCAGGAGCGGAGCCGTCGAGATCGTTCAGGACGAGCGCCCCGTCTCCCCGCGCATCCGATCGTTCTCGGACGGATTCCTCTGGATAAGGCGGAACGACGCGGGTCGGCCCTGGCAGGCGGTCTGGTGGCATCGCAGCCTGACGACTCCCCACGTGCTGCTCGAAGAGCCCGATCAGGCTCGGAGGCTCGATCTGCGCAGCGTCGCCGGGGCGATCGCCGTACTCGCATCGAGAGGGGCGCGCGACTCCCGGTACTGGGTGCTGACCGGAGAGGAGAGCAGTCCCCCGACGTGCCGTCGCCTCGACCTCGGCACGGAGAACGCGGATGTCTCCGCCTGCAGCGGCGGCCTCGCGGTCCTGTATCGACGGCACGGAGTCGTCCGGATGACCGGCTCGACGCGTCCTCTCGAGGTTCCCGTTCCGAAGGCCCTTCAGGCGGAGCACCTGCAGGAGGCCCAGGGTGAGCTCTTCGTACTCGGTCGGTCGTCCGGCAGGAGAGCGGTGTGGCTGCCCGGCGGCGGGGCAGACGCGCTCTGGCTCGCGCCGGCGGCCGGGACCCTTGTTCCCGCCGTCGATCCAATCACCCGCCACCCGATCATGCTCGTCTCCTCCCCTGCTCACCGCGCCCACTGCGTCACCCCTGTACCGGGTAAGGCACTCGCCACCGAGGTCACAGAACGGATGAAGGTCACGTCACTCACTGCGCCGAGCCGGGACGGCACCCTCGTCCCGCTCACCCTGATGACTCCTGACGGCGCCGACAGCTGTCCCGTCGTCGTCCACGTCTACGGCGCCTACGGCATCAGCCTCGAGGGGCCGTTCGATCCCTTCACGGACGACCTCCTCGCGCGCGGAGCCGCGATCGCCTACTGCCATGTCCGCGGGGGCGGAGAGAACGGCCCGGAGTGGCATCGGCAGGCGACCGGCCTCGGCCGCGAGCGCCCGATCGAGGACCTCCTCGCCTGCCTGGCGTTGCTTCGTGAGCTTCCAGGGATCGACTCGCACCGGCTCCTTCTCACCGCGGCGAGCGCGGGCGCGCTGGTCGCTGCGATGGTCTGCCTCCGTCGCCCCGCAGAACTCCGTGGCCTCCACCTCGTGCATCCCTTCCTCGATCCCGTCGGCGCGCTCGATGATCGCTCCGCAGCCGCGGCGGCGTCCGACCGTGAGGAGTTCGGTGACCCTGACTGGATCCTCGCGAGCGGGCTCTCTCCACTCGCGACGATCGCCACAATGGTGGGGCGGAGCCGACCGCTTCCGCGCGCGTGGATTCGAGCCGGTCTCCGCGATGCCCGAGTCGACGCGTCGGCGATCGCGGAATACGCAAGCGCCTACCGGGCAGTGGCTGAGCGCGACGATCCCGCGCACGTCGTCCTCCGTGCGACCTCGGGCGGTCACCTCAGCGGACTGACGCCCGAGGAGTCCCACCAGGAGAACGTCCTCGCTCACGCCTGGACGCTCGACCTCCTCGGCCTGGCCTGACCCGTCGAGCGCAAGGACGAGGGCGATCGTTCCGGCGGGAGCCGATCTCGTCCAGGCGAGAACTGCCCTACGGCGTCACTGGCCGGCACCCGACACCCCGCCCGCCGAGCCGTGCGGCATCGCCACGCACCGCCACAACGAGAACCCGGTGACCGCGGAGGCGTGCTCTCCCGATTCCGTCGCCGCCGGCCCCCACTCCTGCAGCTGTGTGCATCCGTCCGCCACCACGGCCTTCCGCACCGACTCGGTCGGTGGCGCCGAGTTCTTCAGAACCAGCAGAGGCGTGCGTCCTGCCGCGATCATCCCGGCGACGTCCTGCTCGGTGAAGACCCGCGCCTGGCCGGAGTAGCCGCCGTCGGTGAGCACGCTCGCGCCGGTCGCCGTGATGATCGGCGCCGAGATCGCCCAGGAGTCGGTGAGGAACAGGGGCGCTCCGTCCACCCCGCCGCCGGCGGCACGAGCAGCGGCGACCAGTGCGGTCTCGTCGGCGGTCATCGAGTCGTGCCCGCCGACCGCGTCCGGCGACGAGACCGCGAACGGAGCCGAGGTCTCGGCCCTCTGCGGGAAGCGCAGGCCGACGAGCGCGTCCCCGCCCGACCCGTCGAGGGACGCGTCGAGCACCTGGAGGCTGAACGCGATCGGCCCTGCCAGGATCACGACGGCCGCTGCGAGCGCGATCGAACGATGCCGGGCCGCGCCTCTGCTCGCCGCCGCACCGCCCCTACTCCACCGGGCCGCCACCGCGACCACGACGAGCCCTGCTCCGGCGAGCGCCGCGAGCGGCAGGCCCAGCACCGACGGCAGCTGCCCGCCCACGGCGAGCGCCGTGCTCCACGCCGTCTGCCCGACCAGGAGGAGCGGCAGCACCAGCCGCGCGCCGACCCGGGGCGACGCGAGCAGCCGCACCCCCTCCGCCCAGCCCAGCGCGGCGAGGAGCGCCAGCTGCACGCCGATCGCCGCGACGTACGCCATGTGCGGCACCGTCGCCACCGAGAGCACGCCCGCCGCTGTCACCAGCCACACCGCGAGGCAGACCAGGAGGGCGAAGGCACCGCGGGCACCTCCCCGCCTCCCCCGCCGCGGCCACCAGCGCACGGCGCCGAGCACCAGCCCGGCGAGCGCCGCGGGATACAGCCAGCCGACCTGCGTCGCGTACTGCGCCAGCAGCAGCTTGGCCGGCGAAGACCCCGCTGCTCCGCCCATCGTCGCCACGTGGGCGGAAGCGACGACGGCGCCGGGCACCGCTCCCGGGATCAGCCGGTCGAGCCCGTTGAACCCGAACACCATCGCGAAGACGTCGTTCCCCGTCGACCCGTCGATGTAGGGCCGGTCCCCTGCCGGCACCGCCTGCATCGCGACCATCCACGCCACCGAGGCGCCCACCGCGACGGCCAGGAGCCCGCCCGCACAGGCGAGCGCTCGGCGCCACCCGCGCACCCCGACGAGAGTCGCCACCACCAGCGCCGGCAGGACGAACCAGGCCTGCATCATCTTCGCCTGGAAGCCGATCCCGATGGACAGCCCGGTCATCAGCAGCGGCCACCACCGCTCCGTCAGCACCGCGCGCTGCCACCACACCAGCGCCACGGCGAGTGCCGCCGTGAGCAGCCCGTCCTCCATCGGGTGCCCGAACATCGACACGAGGATCGGCGTGCTCGCCGCCGCTGCCGCCGCGACCAGCCCGAGCCCCCGGCCGCCCCACCGGAGCCCGACGACCGAGCACGCCGCGACCGTGATCAGCCCCTCGATCAGCTGCGGCAGCGCGATCGACGACGTCGACATGCCGAACAGCCGGATGCTCAGCGCCTGCGGCACCGCGAACCCCGCCAGCTTGTCCAGCGTCACCGTGGCGGCGGGATCGAAGGCTCCGAACGCCAGCGCGTGCCACGACTCCGACATCGACCGTGCCGCCGCCTCGTAGAAGACGGCGTCTCCGCCCCGGGCGAGATTCCAGCCGGTGAGGGCCGTCGAACCGCACAGGATCGCGAGGAGGGTGAGCCGCGCCCACCAGCGTTCGCGCCACCAGCGGGCGAGCGGAGCGGAGTGGGTCACGTCCACCGACGCTAGGGAGCCGGCCTGCCGCCGCCCTTGCGGGCGGTCGGGGAGACGCCGTGCATGCCGCTCCGGCCTCTCAGTCCGGACGCCGCCGGCACGGCCGACGACCAGGAAGGGTGCCGCGCCGCCCCGGTCACCCTCTAGAGTGCGGACATGCCCCGCTCCATGGCCGACCTCTCCTTCCGCCGCGCCCAGTGGGAGCAGCGCTACGCACCGCACGTGGCTCCCGTGAACCGCTGGGTCGACGAGCTGCGGAACCCCTACGGACGCGGCTGGCTGCCCTACGTCGCGCCCCTGCACGGCGGAGTGGAGGCGCGCGTCCTCAGCGTCCTCCGCGATCCCGGCCCCGCCACTCAGGACGGCATCGGAAGCGGCTTCCTCTGCACCGAGAACGACGACCCGACGGCCGAGCTCATGGCCGGGCTGATGGACGAGGTGGGGCTCGCCCCCGTCGACCTGCTGCCGTGGAACGCCTACCCCTGGTACATCAACCAGGCGCCGAACGCCGAGCAGCTCGACGCCGGCGTCGAGACCGTCCTGCATCTGCTCGCGCTCGCCCCCGACGTCGAGGTGGTCCTCCTGCAGGGCGGCGACGCCGATCACGGCTGGCGGCGCCTCCTCAGGCGGCACCCGGCGATCGAGCGCGAGCGCGGCCTCACGGTGATCCGCACCTTCCACCCGTCGCGACAGGCGCTCTGGGCACGGGATCCCGCCGAGCGGGAGGCGCGCTCCGCCCGACGTCGCGAGGCCTTCGCCGAGGTCGCCGCAGCGCTCCGGTGAGCGGCCCGCAGCATCACGACGAGGCCCGGAAACGACGGAAGCCCTGACGACGACCAGTGGTCTCATCAGGGCTTTCCGTCGGGCTGACAGGATTTGAACCTGCGACCCCTTGACCCCCAGTCAAGTGCGCTACCAAGCTGCGCCACAGCCCGTGGCAGACCGGGCCGAGGCCCGGGCAACTCGACTACCTTAGCGGATGCCGACGCCGGAAGTGAAAACGAGCGGGCCCCGTAGACTCGCTGCGCGGAACGCGTCGGCACGGGTCGACGCGCCGTCGGCAGCTCGGGAGGCGTCAGCAGTGGATGCGCGGCAGAAGCGATCACAGGTGGCCCTGCACCGGGCCATCATCGAACTCGCGACCGGCCGCGACGTCGCCACCCTCACCGTCTCCGAGATCACCGATCTCGCCGGCGTGAACCGCTCCACCTTCTACGCCCACGCCTCGTCCGCCGCGGAGCTGCTCTGCGCCGCCCTGCAGGACGAGCTCGACGCGATCCGGGAGGGCTACCTCCAGCAGCTCCGGAGCGGTGCCGCGACCGACGCGAGCATCCGCGAGGGCACCTCCCGCGTCCTCGGCCACCTGGACGGCCACCGCGACCTCTACCTCCGCGCCTTCGACGCCCCCGGCGGGGACTCGGGCCTCCGCGCGATGCTGGCAGGGCACTTCCGCACCGCCGTCTCCGCGACGCTCGACACGGGGATCCTCGACGTCCCGGCCGCGGACGCACCGCTCGGCTTCCTCGAGGACGCGACGGCCTCGTTCCTCGCGGCGGGCTCCGTCGGCCTGATGGAGCAGTGGCTCCGTCTGCCCGCGCCCCGCGATCCCGGCAGCTACCTCGCCGCCTACCGACGGCTCCTGCCGCCGTGGTGGCCCTTCGCCACCGGCGACTGACCGGCCTCGTCGGGCGCCGCTGCGCAGACGCTCGCCGAGAGAGTCGACCGCTCGGCTCGAGGGCGGCCGCAACTCCGCAAGCCGGACCGCGCGGCTCCTCGCTCCCTCTCGAGAGAGCTGTCCCGCTCGGCCGTGACGCCTCGGCAGCAGCATCCGCCCCCTCGACTCGACGACCGCTCCTCCCGGAGACGCGGACGGCCCGCGGGAGGAGCTCCCACGGGCCGGACACGGTACGGCTGCGCTCAGCGCGCGCGCTTCTCGCGGACGCGCATGTTGACGTTCACCGGCGACCCCTGGAAGCCGTAGATCTCGCGCAGGCGGCGCGCGATGTAGCGGCGGTAGCCCGGGTCGAGGAACCCGGTCGTGAAGAGGACGAATGTCGGCGGGCGCGACGAGGCCTGCGTGCCGAAGAGCACGCGGGGCTGCTTGCCTCCGCGGAGGGGGTGCGGGTGCGCCGCGGTGAGCTCGGCGAGGAACGCGTTGAACTTGCCCGTCGGGATGCGCGTGTCCCACGACTCGAGGGCGAGCTCGAGCGCCGGCACGAGCTTCTCGAGGTGGCGGCCGGTGCGGGCCGAGATGTTGACGCGGGGCGCCCACGCCACGTGGGCGAGGTCGGTCTCGATCTCGCGCTCGAGGTAGCGGCGGCGCTCGTCGTCGAGGAGGTCCCACTTGTTGAAGGCGAGCACGAGCGCCCGGCCCGACTCCAGCACCAGGTCGATGATGCGGACGTCCTGCTCCGAGATCGGCTGCGAGACGTCGAGGACGACGACGGCGACCTCGGCCTTCTCGAGCGCGGTCGAGGTGCGCAGCGACGCGTAGAAGTCGGCGCCCTGCTGGAGGTGCACGCGGCGGCGGATGCCCGCGGTGTCGACGAAGCGCCAGACCTTGCCGGCGATCTCGACCTGCTCGTCGACCGGGTCGCGCGTGGTGCCGGCGAGCTCGTTGACGACGACCCGCTCCTCCCCCGCCGCCTTGTTGAGCAGGCTGGACTTGCCGACGTTCGGGCGGCCGAGGATCGCGACGCGGCGCGGCCCGCCGACCTCGCGCTTGGCGACGGCCGACTCCAGAGGGAGCTTCTCGAGCACCGCGTCGAGAAGGTCGGCGACGCCGCGGCCGTGGACGGCCGAGACGGGGCGGGGCTCGCCCAGGCCGAGCGACCACAGCGAGGCGGCGTTCGGCTCCTGGCGGGCGTCGTCCACCTTGTTGGCGGCGAGGAAGACCGGCTTCTTCGTCTTGCGCAGCAGCTTCACGACGTGCTCGTCGGTCGCGGTCGCGCCGACGTTCGCGTCGACGACGAAGATGACGGCGTCGGCGAGGTCGATGGCGATCTCGGCCTGCATGGCGACGGAGGCGTCGATGCCGCGGGCGTCGGGCTCCCAGCCGCCGGTGTCGACGATGGTGAACGCCCTGTCGATCCACTCCGCCTTGTAGGACACGCGGTCGCGCGTGACGCCCGGGGTGTCCTCGACGACGGCCTCGCGGCGGCCGAGGATGCGGTTCACCAGCGCGGACTTGCCGACGTTGGGGCGGCCCACGATCGCCACGACCGGGAGGGCGGGGAGGTAGCGGACCTCGTCCGAGTCCTCCCCGGCGAACTCGAGGAGGTCGAGGTCCTCCTCGTCGAGGTCGTAGTCCTCGAGTCCGCTCCGGAGCGCCTGCGCGCGTGAGGAGGCGAGCTGCTCGTCGAGGTCGCCGAGGCGCTCGACGAGGTCGTCGTCTCCGAAGTTCAGCTCGTCGTCACCGACGTGCGTGTCCTGTGCCATGACCGGCCCTTGCTCTCGAAGTTCGGACCTCGGCGACGACCGCGTCGACGGTCTGCTCGAAGTCGAGATGAGTGGAGTCGAGAAGAGTGACTCCTTCTGCGGCGTTCATGAAGTCGACCACCTGCGAGTCGGCGCGGTCCCTCGACCGCAGCGCCTGACCCGTCGCCTCGGCGGATTCCGTGGTGACCTCGCGCGAACGCCTGGCCATTCTAGCCTCTTCGCTCGCCGTCAGCAGGATCCGGACCGGAGCGGTCGGTGCGACGACCGTCGTGATGTCGCGGCCCTCGACGATGATGCCCTCCCGACGCGTCTCGCCGATGATCCTCCGGAACAGCAGTGTGATCCTCCGACGGACCTCGGGGACCTTCGCCACGGCCGAGACGCGCGCGGTCACCCGGGGCTCGCGGATGGCGGTGGTCACCTCGGTCGGACCGACCCACACCGAGTACGACTCGGGGTCGGTGCCGATGGAGTAGTCGAAGCCGTCGAGCGCGTCGACGATCGCGTCCTGGTCCTCGAAGTCGAGGCCGCGGTCGAGCCCGTGCCAGGCGAGCGCGCGGTAGGCCGCTCCCGTGTCGAGGAACTCGAAGTCGAGGCGGCGGGCGGCAGCCCTCGACACGCTGGACTTGCCGCTGCCGGCCGGGCCGTCGATGGCGACCACGACGGCCTCGCCGAAGTCGCCCTGCTCGGCGGCCTCGGAGCGCGCCTCGCGCTCGGGAGCCGCGCCCCCGTCCTCCGGGATGCTCTGCTGTGCCCGGCGGGCGGGCGTCATCCTGTTCAGGCCGCCCTCCTGCCTGTTCTGCTCGGTGCTCATCCGGCGATCCTCCAGCCGCGTATGGTCAGTTCTTCGGTCAGCGGCGCGACCGCTTCGGGCACCACCGAGATCTCGGCGAGACCCACTCGGCGCCCCTGCGCGTGCTCGAGGCGAACGTCCTCGAGATTGACGCCCGCCTCGCCGATCTCCACCAGGAGCCGCGCGAGGGTTCCGGGAGAGTCGTCGACGAGGACGATCAGGGTCGAGAAGCGCTGGTCCTGGCCGTGCTTGCCGGGCAGGCGCGCCACTCCGGCGTTGCCCGCGGCCAGGTGCTCGGCGAGCACGCGGCGCGAGCCGGGCGCCTCGAGGTCGCGGAGCGCGTCGGCGACCGCGGCGACGTCGTCGCGGAAGGCGTCGAGCACCGCGACGACGTGCTCGCGGTTCGCGGCCAGGATCTGCATCCAGAGCTCGGGGGCCGAGGCCGCCAGGCGCGAGACGTCGCGGACGCCCTGCCCGGCGAGGCGGAGCGCCGCGTTCGGGGCGTCGAGGAGGCGCTGGCCGAGCAGTGACGAGATCACCTGCGGGGCGTGCGAGACGAGGCCGACCGAGAGGTCGTGCTCCTCCGGGTCCATCTCGACGATGGTGCCGCCGAGGTCGAGAGCGAGGCCCTCCACCCTTGCGAGCGCGTCGGGCGCGGTCTCGCCGTCGCGGCAGATCACCCAGGGTCTGCCGACGAAGAGGTCTCCCCGCGCGGCGACCGGTCCGCCGCGCTCGCGGCCGGCCATCGGGTGCGAGCCGATGTAGCGGGCGAGGTCGACGCCGCGGGAGCGCAGCTCGCGCAGCGGCTGGGCCTTGATGCTCGCCACGTCGGTGACGACGGCTTCGGGGTGCGCCGCGAGCTCGCGCTCGACGACGCTCGCGGTGACGTCAGGGGGGACGCAGACGACGACGACGGAGGGCCGGTCGTCGGCGGAGGCGGCGCGGCCGGCCCCGTAGTCGATGGCGAGGGAGAGGCTCGCGGGCGAGGCGTCGTCGAGGACGACGTCGATCCCGCGGGAGGCGAGGCCGAGGCCGATGGAGGCGCCGAGCAGTCCGGAGCCGACCACCCGCACCGTCCCGGTCGTCCGCATCGCGGGCGGCGCGGGGTGCAGGAGCTCGTTCACCCCGACAGCCTAGCGATCGGCGCGGCGCTGCTTGTCGGCGCCGGACCGGCGCGGAGGACCGTCGCTCCGCCCGCCGCCGGCGGAGGAGCCGCCGCGATCGGACGACCGTCCCGCCGAGCCGCCGCGGTCGGACGACCGTCCGGACGATCCGCCGCGATCCGAGGATCGCCCGGCCGAGCCGCGCTCCGCCGGGGCGACGCGCTCGCCGCTGTCAGGCCGGGGCCGCCGCGCACCCGCGCTCGCCTTCTTCGAGGGGACCGCGGGAGCGGCCGCCACCGCCTCGCCGCCCTGCCGCGCGATCGTGAGCAGCGCGCCCAGCTCCTCCCGGGTCAGGTCGCGCAGATCGCCCGAGCGCAGGGTGCCCAGGTGCAGCGGCCCGAACTGGCGCCGGACGAGCTCGATCACCGGGTGGCCGACCGCCGCCATCATCCGGCGCACGACCCGGTTGCGACCGGAGTGCAGGGTGATCTCGACGAGCGAGGCGTTCGAGCGGCCCTCCGGCCGGCCGAGGAGACGCGCCTTGTCGGCGGCCACCGGTCCGTCGTCGAGCTCGATCCCGGAGGTCAGCGTCGCGATCGTCTGCGGGAGGACCTGCCCGTGCACCTTCGCGATGTAGGTCTTCGTCACTCCGAACGACGGGTGCGCGAGGACGTGGGCGAGCTCGCCGTCGTTGGTCAGCACGAGCAGGCCCGAGGTCTCGGCGTCGAGGCGCCCGACGTTGAACAGCCGCTCCTCGAAGTTCTTCGTGTAGAGGCTGAGGTCGGTGCGTCCGTTCTCGTCCGCCAGCGAGCTGACGACGCCGATCGGCTTGTTGAGCATGACGTAGCGGCGCGAGGTGTCCAGCTGCACCGCGACCCCGTCGACCTCGATCCGGTCGGTCGCCGGATCGATGCGGCGGCCGAGCTCGTCCGCCACCTCGCCGTTGACGCGGATCCGCCGCGCCACGATCATCTCCTCGACCACTCGTCGGGAGGCGACCCCCGCTGCCGCGAGGACCTTCTGCAGTCGTTCGCCGTCGGGGCCGCTGTCAGGCGCGCTCATCGAATCCGTCTCTTCCGTCGCTCAGTAGGGGGGAGATCTTCGGCAGCTCGTCGAGCGAGGTGAGGCCGAGGTGCACGAGCAGCTGCTCGGTGGTGCCGTAGAGGACCGCGCCCGTCTCGGGGTCGTGGCCGACCTCCGCGATGAGGCCGCGGCCGAGGAGGGTGCGCGCGACGGAGTCGACGTTGACCGCGCGGATCTGCGCGACCTGACCGCGCGAGACCGGCTGCTTGTAGGCGATCACGGCGAGCGTCTCGAGCGCCGCCTGCGAGAGCCGCGTCGGGTTCTGCGTCAGGACGAAGTCCTTGACCACCGGGTCGTACTCGCGGCGCACGTAGATCCGCCAGCCGGCACCGACCTCGCGCAGCTCGAAGCCCCGGCGGATCGCCCCGTCGGCGCCGTCGTAGTCGGCGACCAGGCGCTCGATCGACTGGCGGACCACGGCGATCGGCCTCGACAGCGCGGTCGCGAGGGAGGCGAGCGGCTGCGGCTCGTCCGCGACCATCAGGATCGCCTCGACCGCCCGGTCGATCTCGAACGCGACGGTCCCGGGGCCGGCGTCAGGAGTCATAGTCGGCTCCGAGCGCGGCGAGGCTCGCATCGCTCCACTGCTCGGCGACCCAGCGCAGCGTGAGCTCGCCGAGCGGCTCCGGCTGGTCGAACGAGATCACGGCGTGCCGGTAGAGCTCGAGCACGGCCAGGAAGCGCGCGACGATCACGCCCTTCTCGTCGGCGTCCGCGATCAGCTCGCCGAACGTGGCCCTCCCGCGGGCGCGCAGCATCGCCACGACGTGCGCGGCCTGCTCCCGGATGCTGATCTGCGGGGCGTGCAGGTGGTCCAGGCCCACCGTCGGCAGCTCGCGCGGAGCGAGGGCGACGGTCGCGAGGGCGGCGAAGTCGGCGGGCGACAGGGTCCAGACGAGCTCCGGCTTCGCGGACCGGTACTCCTCCTCCAGAGGCACGTCCCGCACGTGGCGGGCGGTCTCGATCGCGATCCGCTCGGCGAACCACGACGACACCTGCTTGAAGGCCCGGTACTGCAGGAGCCGGGCGAACAGCAGGTCTCGCGCCTCCAGCAGCGCCGCGTCCTCCGCGTCCACGAGCTCGCCCTGGGGCAGGAGTCCGGCGATCTTCAGGTCGAGGAGCGTCGCGGCGACGACGAGGAACTCCGACGCGCGGTCCAGCCCCTCGAGCGAGTCGATCCCGTGCAGGTACGAGAGGAACTCGTCCGTCACGGCGCTCAGCGCGATCTCGGTGATGTCGACCTGCTGCTTCGCGATGAGGCTCAGCAGGAGGTCGAACGGACCCTCGAAGTTGGTCAGCGCGAGGTGGAACCCGGTGGGAGCGGCGCGCTCCTCGAGGAGGACCTCAGGCGACCGCGCCACGCGAGATCAGCTCCCTGGCGAGCTTGCGGTACGCCTTCGCGGCGTTGTGCTCGGGCGCGAACTGGGTGATCGGGACGCCGGACACGCTGGCGTCCGGGAACTTCACCGTGCGGCCGATCACCGTCTCGAGCACGCTGTCGCCGAAGGCGTCGACCACCCGGTCGAGCACCTCACGCGAGTGCAGGGTGCGGGAGTCGTACATCGTGGGCAGGATGCCGTCGAGCTCGATCACCGGGTTGAGCCGGTCGCGGACCTTGTCGATCGTCTCGATCAGCAGGGCGACGCCGCGCAGCGCGAAGAACTCGCACTCGAGCGGGATGAGGACGCCGTGGCTCGCGGTGAGCGCGTTGACCGTGAGCAGACCCAGCGAGGGCTGGCAGTCGATCAGGATGACGTCGTAGTCCGCGCTCACCTTGCGGAGCACGCGAGCGAGGATCTGCTCGCGCGCGACCTCGTTGACGAGATGGACCTCGGCGGCGGAGAGGTCGATGTTGGCCGGGATGACGTCCAGGCCCGGCACGCGGGTCCTCCGGATCGCCTCGGCCGGGTCCTTCACGGTGCCGAGGAGCAGGTCGTAGATCGTGATGGCGTCGTAGGTCGTGACCCCGAGGCCGGCCGAGAGGGCGCCCTGCGGGTCGAAGTCGATGGCCAGCACGCGGCGGCCGTACTCGGCGAGGGTCGCGCCCAGGTTGATGGTCGTCGTCGTCTTGCCGACGCCGCCCTTCTGGTTGCAGAGCGAGATGATCCGAGCGGGGCCGTGACCGGTGAGCTCCACCGGCAGCGGGAAGTCGCGCAGAGGGCGGCCGGTCGGGCCGAGCGTCGGGGCTTCGAGACCGGTGAGCTCGGCCTTGTCGTCCGTCTTGCGTGTCACCTGCGTCGTCCTCGCTTCCGTGGCGGCGTGCGCTCCCGCGCGGCCTCCGACGAGTGTACCGGCGCCCCGCTCCTCGGCCGCCGCGCCCCGCCGCGCGGGGCCGCGGCTCTAGCGCCGCGCTCGCGGGTGCGCGGACGTGTAGACGTCCCGGAGCGTGTCCGCCGTCACCAGCGTGTAGATCTGCGTCGTCGCCACCGAGGCGTGCCCGAGGAGCTCCTGCACCACGCGGACGTCGGCACCGCCCGCGAGCAGGTGGGTCGCGAACGAGTGCCGGAAGGTGTGCGGCGAGATCTCCCGGTCCAGCCCGGCCTTCTCGGCGACGGCGCGGATGACCAGCCAGGCGCTCTGCCGCGACAGGCGGCTCCCGCGGACCCCCAGGAAGAGCGCCGGCGTCGCGCGCCCCCTCCGCGAGAGCTCGGGCCGCGCACGGACGAGGTACTCGTCGACCGCCTCGCGGGCGAAGCGGCCGAGCGGCACCATCCGCTGCTTGGACCCCTTGCCCGTCAGCCGCACCACCTCCGCGGCGACCACGTCGTCGACGTTCAGGTCCACCGCCTCCGAGATGCGCGCGCCCGTCGCGTAGAGCAGCTCCAGCAGGGCCCGGTCCCGCAGGTCCGCGAGCTCCTCGCCGCGCGCCGCGTCGAGCAGTGCCGCCATCTGCTCGACCGTGACCGCCTTCGGCAGGGTCATCGGGACCTTCGGCGGCATCACGTCCCGGGCAACGTCGTCCGCGACGACCCCCTCCTCGAGGGCGAAGCGGTGCAGCCCTCGGACGCTCGAGAGGATCCGTGCGCGCGAGCTCGCCGCGAGCGGCCGCTCCGGGCGTGCGGCCAGCCAGGAGGAGAACGCCCCCACGTCGACCCGGCCGAGCTGCGCCAGATCGACGGTGCCGCGCTCCTCGAGCCAGCCGAGGTAGAGCTCCAGGTCGCGCCGGTAGGCCGCGAGCGTGTGCGCCGAGAGCCCGCGCTCCACGCTCGCCTGCCGGAGGTACGCCTCGGCGCAGGCGCGGGGGCTCACCCCCGGGGGTGGCGGACCCGCGGGTGGCGCGTCCACGGCGAGGACGCGTCGCCCAGCCCGTCCCAGCCGCGCGAGCGGAACGCGTGCGCCGCGAGCACCGCGATCGTCAGCGAGGGGTTCTGCACCCGGCGGGCGAGGACCGCCTCGACCGCCTCGTCCAGCGGCACCCACCGCAGCTCCATGTCCGCCTCCTCCGCCTCGCGATCGAAGGCGGAGCCGGTGGACGAGAGCCCGCGGGCCAGGTAGATCCGGATGACCTCGTCGCTGCCGCCCGGCGAGGTGGCGAACTCCGAGAGCAGGTCCCAGCGCTCGGCCTGCAGGTCCGTCTCCTCGCCCAGCTCCCGCTGAGCGGCGACCAGGGGATCCTCGCCCTCGACGTCGAGCAGGCCGGCCGGGATCTCCCACTCGCGGGTGCGGACAGGGTGCCGGTACTGCTTGATCAGGGCGACGCGGTCCTCGTCGTCGAGGGCCAGCACGGCGACGGCTCCCGTGTGATCGAGGAACTCCCGGCGCAGCTCGCCGCCGCCGTAGCGGAACGTCTCGGCGCGGACGCCCCAGACCATCCCGTCGAAGACGCGCTCACTGGTCAGGACCTCCGGCTCGACGAGCTCGTCCGACAGCGGCTCACTCATCGGCGCCCGCCTCCGATGCCGGGAAGAGGCGCGAGGCCTCCTGGCGCTCGAGGGCGGCGGTCACGAGGCCGCGGAAGAGCGGGTGCGCGGCGTTCGGGCGCGAGCGGAGCTCCGGGTGCGCCTGCGTGCCCACGTAGTAGGGGTGCTTCTCGCGGGGCAGCTCGACGTACTCCACGAGGTGGCCGTCGGGCGAGAGGCCCGAGAACCAGAGCCCCGCCTCGGCGATCCGGTCGCGGTAGCGGTTGTTGACCTCGTAGCGGTGACGGTGGCGCTCGGCAGCCTCAGGTGCGCCGTACACCTCGGCGACGATCGAGCCCTCGGCGAGCTCGGCCGTGTAGAGGCCGAGGCGCATCGTGCCGCCCATGTCCCCGGACGCGAGGATCTCGACCTGCTCGGCCATCGTCGCGATGACGGGGAACTCCGTCTCCGGGTCGAACTCCGACGACGAGGCCCCCTCGAGGCCGGCCTCGTTGCGGGCGTACTCGATGACCATGCACTGCAGGCCGAGGCAGAGCCCGAGGGTCGGTATCCCGTTCTCCCGCGCGAAGCGCAGCGCGCCGAGCTTGCCCTCGATACCGCGGATGCCGAAGCCGCCGGGCACGCAGATGCCGTCGAGCTCGGAGAGCGCCTTGGCCGCAGCCTCGGGGTCCTCGAGCCCGTCGGAGGCGATCCAGCGGATGGCGACCTTCGTCTGCTGCGCGAAGCCGCCGGCCCGCAGAGCCTCCGTCACGGAGAGGTAGGCGTCGGGCAGGTCGATGTACTTCCCGACCAGGCCGATGGTGACCTCGTGCTTGGGCTCGTGCACGGCCTCGAGCAGTCGCGACCAGCCGTCCCAGACGACCTCGCCGGCCGGGAGGCCCAGCTGGTCGATGATGTAGGCGTCGAGGCCCTGCTCGTTGAGCATCTGCGGGATCTCGTAGATCGACGCGACGTCCTTGGCGTTGACCACGGCCTGCTCGTCGACGTCGCACATCAGCGCGATCTTGCGCTTGTTCGACTCCGACACGGGCCGGTCGCTCCGCAGCACCAGCGCGTCCGGCTGGATGCCGATCGAGCGCAGCGCCGCGACGGAGTGCTGGGTGGGCTTGGTCTTCTGCTCGCCGGAGGCGCCCATGAAGGGCACCAGCGAGACGTGCACGAAGAAGACGTTGCGGCGGCCGAGCTCGTGGCGGACCTGGCGGGCCGACTCGATGAACGGCTGGCTCTCGATGTCGCCGACGGTGCCGCCGATCTCGGTGATGATGACGTCCGGCTGCGGGTCGTCCTCCGACTGGAGGCGCATGCGCCGCTTGATCTCGTCCGTGATGTGCGGGATGACCTGGACCGTGTCGCCGAGGTACTCGCCGGCGCGCTCGCGCGCGATGACCCGCGAGTAGATCTGGCCGGTCGTGACGTTCGCGGCCTGGTTCAGGTTGATGTCGAGGAAGCGCTCGTAGTGGCCGATGTCGAGATCGGTCTCGGCGCCGTCGTCGGTCACGAAGACCTCGCCGTGCTGGAACGGGTTCATCGTCCCCGGGTCCACGTTGAGGTACGGGTCGAGCTTCTGCATGACGACGCGCAGCCCGCGCGCGGTCAGCAGGTTGCCCAGGCTCGCGGCCGTGAGTCCCTTGCCGAGCGAGGAGACGACACCGCCGGTGACGAAGATGTGCTTCGTGATCTTCGAGGGGGCGTCCTGCCCGGCCGTCGAAGCGCTCCGGGTCGAGGACCCGGAGGAGCCCTCGGGATCCGAGGGAGAAGAAGAGGAAAGGCCCGCGTTCGTAAAGTCCACCACGGGGTTCCACCGTAACAGCAGAACGGCGGCGGCGGACCGCCCGGGACGGATCGATGTCGTCCCGGGCCGCTCGCGATCAGCCCCGCCGACTCGATTCGAGGAGCTCCCGCGCATGAGCGAGAGCGTTGGCGGAATCGGTGAGCCCCGAGAGCAGGCGCGCCATCTCGGACACCCGCTCCTCGGAGTCGAGCTGCGTCACGGCGCTCGAGGTCACCGCGCCGTCCGAGCCCTTCTCGACGCGGAGGTGGTTCGTGGCGAATGCGGCGACCTGCGCGAGGTGGGTCACCACGATGACCTGCGACGTCTCGGCGAGCCGCGCGAGCCGTCGGCCGATCTCGATCGCCGCCGCTCCGCCGACCCCTGCGTCGACCTCGTCGAAGACGAACGTCGGCACGGGGTCGTTGGCGGCGACCACGACCTCGATCGCGAGCATCACCCGCGAGAGCTCGCCTCCCGAGGCTCCGCGGGCGAGGGGCCGGGGTGCGGCCCCGGTGTGCGGCTGGAGCAGCATCTCGACGGAGTCGCGCCCGTGGATGCTCGGCTCCCCCGCGGCCGTCACCTTCACGTGCAGGCGCGCATCCGCCATGGCCAGCGCGGTGAGCTCGTCGCTGACCCGCTCCCCCAGCTCGGCGGCCGCCGCGGTCCGCAGCTCGGTCAGCCGGGTCGCGAGGCGGTCGACGAGGTCCGCGTCGGCCGCGGTGTCGGCCTCGAGAGCCGCGATCCTCTCGTCGTCGCCGTCGAGCTCGAGCAGGCGGAGTCCGGAGGAGTCCACCAGGTCGAGCACGTCGTCCAGCGTCGGTCCGTAGGTGCGGGCGAGCAGAGACAGCTCCGCGCGCCGGTTCTCGATCAGCTCCAGGTCGTGCGCGCCGTCGAGGTCGAGCTCCGCCAGGTACGAGGAGAGCCCGCCGGCGGCGTCGACGAGGAGCACCGCCGCCTCGCCGAGCGTCTGGACCGTCGGCTGCAGGGCGGCGTCGTGCTCGGCCGCCCGTTCCAGCACGCGCCGCGCCGTCTCGAGGAGCCCGAGCGCGTCCCGCCCGTCCAGCTCCTCGGACGAGATCGCCTCGCGGGCCTCGCCGGCGGCGAGCCGGAGCTGCTCGATGCTCCCGAGCCGGGCGGACTGCGCCGCGAGCTCGACGTCCTCCCCGCGCTGGGGGGCGACCACCTCGATCTCGGCGAGGGCGGAGCGGAGCCGTTCGGCTTCGCGGGCGCGCGTCTCCCGGGCCTCGGTGAGCGAGTCGAGCTCCTCCCGGTTGGCCCGCCAGCGCTCGAAGGCGCTCGCGTAGTCGCGGAGGGCGTCGGCGAGACCGGGTCCGCCGAACCGGTCGAGCGCCTCGCGCTGCGCCGCGGCGGAGCGGAGGCGGATCTGGTCCGACTGCCCGTGCACGACGACCAGCTGATCGGCGAGCTCGCTCAGCACGCTGACCGGTGCGCTCCGGCCGCCGACGACGGCTCGCCCGCGTCCCTCCGCCGAGACGGACCGCGCGAGGAGCAGCTCCGGGCCGTCGAGATCGCCGCCGGCGTCGTGGACGCGCTCGGCGACCGGGCCCTCCTCGGGGACCAGCCAGCGCCCCGACACCCAGGCCTGCTTCGCTCCCGAGCGCACCGCGGACGCGTCCGAGCGCGCGCCCAGCACGAGGCCGAGCGCCGTGACCACCATCGTCTTGCCGGCGCCGGTCTCGCCGGTGACCGCGGTGAAGCCCGGTCCGAGCGGGAGCGTCGCCTCGGCGATCACTCCGAGGTCGCGGATCTGCAGCTCTTCGAGCATCGGGCCTTACTCCGTCTCCGCCGACCCCCGCCATCCGCGGATGGGGAGACCGAACTTGTGCACGAGTCGATCGGTGAAGGGGGCGTCGTGCAGGCGCGCGAAGCGCACGGGCACGGGCGAGCGACGGTAGACGACGCGCGCTCCCGGCGGCAGCTCGTAGGCGCGCCGGCCGTCGGCCCAGAGGACGCCGACGCCGTCGGTCCTCTCCTTGACCTCGACGGCGAGGCTCGACGACGGGCCCACGACGAGGGGCCGTGCGAAGAGCGCATGGGCACTGAGCGGAACGAGGAGCATCGCCTCGACGGTCGGCCACACGACGGGGCCGCCCCCGGAGAAGGCGTAAGCGGTGGAACCGGTCGGAGTGGACACGACGATGCCGTCGCAGCCGAAGCTCGACAGCGGACGTCCGTCGACGCCCACCATGACCTCGAGCATCCGCTCGCGACTGCCCTTCTCGACGGTGGCCTCGTTGAGCGCCCAGGTCTCGTAGACGACGGCCTCGTCGATCTTGACGCGCACCTGCAGTGTCATCCGCTCCTCGACCGCGTAGTCGCCGTCGAGCGCACGGGCGACGGCGTCGTCGAGATCGTCCCGCTCGCTCTCCGCGAGGAACCCGACGTGGCCGAGGTTCACGCCGAGCAGAGGGGCCGTCCCGGACCGGACGATCTCCGCCGCGCGGAGGATGGTCCCGTCCCCGCCGAGCACGAACACGAGCTCGATGGACTCGAGCGGCACGTCGGACCCGAGCACGGCGACGTCGCTCAGATCCGGAGCGACCGCGACGATGTCGCCCTTGTCGTCGGCGCAGAGGACGGGGTGGGCGCCGGAGTTCCGGAGGCGCTCGACGACGAGGACCGCCGCATCGAGGGAGTCCGTCCGTCCGGTGTGGGCGACGACGAGGATGTTGCGCTCGTCACGAGGGGACTGCATCGAGGGTGTGTCCTTCTGGTCGGTCGACAGCGGCGGACACGATCGCGTCATCCGGTGGTGAGCGCGGTGACCGCGTCCCTCCATTCTGTCGGAATCGTTCCGCGGTCGCGGTGGAGGTGCGCCAGATACTCGCGATTCCCAGCGCCCCCCGGGAGTGGCGACTCGGCCAGCCCGACGACGCCGAGCCCCAGGTCCCACGCCGACCACAGGACGTCCGAGAGGGCCTCGCGACGCAGCTCCGGATCCCGGACGATCCCCTCCCGCACTCCCAAGCGGCCGACCTCGAACTGCGGCTTCACCAGCACCACGAAGTCGGCGAGCGGATCCACGGCGGCGGCGACGGGAGGCAGAACCATCCGCAGGGAGATGAAGGACACGTCGGACACGACCAGGTCCGGGACGATCTCGGTCCTGGCGGCTTCGGCGAGCCGGGCGGCGGTGAGATCCCGCGCATTGAACCCCTCCACCACGTGGACGCGATCGTCGGACCGGATCCGGGGAGCGAGCTGCGCGTGCCCGACGTCGAGGGCGATCACCGAGGCGGCGCCGCGCTCGAGCAGGACCTGCGAGAACCCGCCCGTCGACGCCCCGACGTCGAGAGCGTTCCGGCCGGCGACTCGCACCGTCGCGAAGGTGTCGAGGGCGGCGAGCAGCTTGTGGGCGGCCCGGCTGACGTAGTGGTCGAGGCCGGCGACCGCGACGTCCTGATCGTCGCGGACGCGGATCGAGGGCTTCAGTGCAGGGACGCCGTCCACCGTCACCAGACCGTCGGCGATCATCCGAGCGGCATGGGTGCGGGACCGGGCGATGCCCCGTTCGGCGAGAGCCGAGTCGAGTCGCGAGTCTTCGGTCATCGGTCGCGGTCGGCGTTCTCGAGTCGGATGCGCAGCTGCTCCTGCAGCTGGACGTATCCGGCTGCCCTCTTGTCGAGCGCAGTCTGCTCGATCCGGAGGAGCTCGTCTGACAGGACGTGTTCCTCCACGACGTCGAAGCCGTTCTGGAGCGGCCTCGATTCCGGAGAGGGCGTCGGGTCGTGCTGAGTCATCGCTGCTCCTCGTTCCGGAGTCGGGCGACGACGGTCATCGTCGCTCCGGCCGGCCCTGTTCGTCCTCGAACAGAGACCGACCGGTTAAACAGCGATGGCCACCCATTTCTGGGTGGCCATCGTGAATGGTGTCCGGCGGTGTCCTACTCTCCCACAGGGTCCCCCCTGCAGTACCATCGGC